>JAKAEG010000126.1 GCA_021819985.1 Nitrospirota bacterium
CAGATCGATAAGACCTTTGGTGACGGGTAGCCTCCTGTTTTCGCCCCCCGCCAGGACCACAGCAAACATCAGGTTAGTTTATGAGAAAACGGTTAAAAAGACAAGGAAGATACGGGGCTTGCGATTATTTTATTTCCGGGAAGTTTTTTGGGATCCGGGCCTGGATTGAGCTAATTGCGGTTTATTATGCTTGCGCCCTCAGGCGTCTTCCTGTTCGAGGGTCTTTAATATCTCGTCAATAAGCCCAAGGGCGTCTTTGGCGGCTATATCGTCTATCTTCTGGATGGCGAAGCCCGCGTGCACCAGCACGTATTCCCCGACCGAAGCCTCCTCCGGAAGCAGCATCAGGTTTATTTTCTTTCTGGCCCCATAGTAGTCCACCGTGGCCTCGAAACCGTTCATGCCGACTATTTTTGACGGTATTGCGAGACACACGTTTTTATCCCCGGCTTCCTTTCACTTGCCCCATCGCAGGCTTCCCCATCAGGTAGTCACTCGTATCAGGCACATTCCGCTTTTTTCACTACCTGAATCCCCCAAAGTGAAAGCCTTTTCATAACCGCATCGATAAGGCTGGGGAGCGCTTTTTTGACCTCCGGGGAAAGCTCAAGCCCCAGGTCGATAATTTTTGGCTCGATGCCTATCAGGCAGGCCTCCGCAGGCCTTTTATCAGTTATATCGAGAGCGAAAAAAAGGTCCTGAAGGCCTATCTGGTGGACCGAAAATTTCCCGGCGAGGACCGAAGGGATCTCCGGGCCTTCGAGCATTTTTATTGTGCCCGGCGGCGAGCCCGAAGAGACCGCGTCGATAACGATCAGTTTTTCCGTCCCTTCCAGGTAATAAATAAGGTCGAGGCCCATCGTGCCTCCGTCCAGAAAGCGGACCACCTCCGGGAATTCGTATTTTTCCCGTAATGTTTCAAGAGCGCGGACCCCGGCCCCTTCATCGCCCATCAGGATATTTCCCAACCCGAGGACGGTAATTGCCCCCTGCCGGGATTGCATTTTATGAGCTGCCGTTTTATCCAGGTTTGCTCTCTTGCTTTTCGGATACGCCGGCATTCATTATTCCCATTCCTTGCCCGTTATGAACTTATAGCCCCCGAAGATGGAACCCATAAGCCCGTTGCCCTCGACGGAATCAAGCCATGTGGCCAGATAGATATGGATGAGGGCGATCACCCATATGAAGTACATCACCATATGGTGCCAGAACCTGATGGCCTGTATGCCCATAAGCGAATTCAGCCAGCCGCCAAGGATGAGGTGAAAAAATCCGGGACTGCCATAGGACAGAAGCGCAAACCCGGAGAATATCTGAAACAGGAAAAGCAGGAAAAGCACAAAATAGGCGATCCCCGCGCACATCGTATGCCCGGCCGCGTAAGGCGGTTTTTTGCTCATGAACAGGTAATACTTCGTTGCGCCCTCAAGGTCTTCCCTCTGCTTTCTGGTAATTGGCAGAAACACCCTCCAGTTGGCATACCTGTTTCCGGCAAAGGCCCAGTATATCCTGGTGATGATCGACATCAGGAAGACATAGCCCGCAAGCAGGTGGAAAAACCTCATCCATCCCATTGTGTAGCTCTGCTCGGAGTAGGGATGGATGTAAGGCCCTCCGATGTATAATCCAGTTACCGAAAAGGCAATGAGCGCAAAGAAATTGATCCAATGGGTCAGCCGCACAGGGACCTCCCAGATATAAGTCCTTTTCCGCTCAGTGGTCATGGGCATCCTCCCTTCTCAGGTCAAGAAACCTTTACCTTGAAAAGCTCTTTCCTGTTTACGTCCGTTACGTGGACGGCGCAGGCAAGGCACGGGTCAAACGAGTGCACCGTCCTTAATATCTCAAGCGGCTCATCCGGTTTGGCCACCGGGGTGCCGATGAGCGCCGTCTCATACGGCCCCCTTTGCCCCTTGGCGTCTCTTGGCGAGGCGTTCCAGGTTCCGGGGACCACACACTGATAATTGGATATCTTGCCGTCCTTGATCTTTACCCAGTGGCAAAGCGAGCCGCGAGGCGCCTCATGGAAACCGTACCCTCTGGCTTCGGACGGCCATGTGGACGGGTCCCATTTCGAATTTTCATGTATCCGCAGATCGCCTTTTTTAATGTTGTCCACAAGCTCGCCTATCCACAACGGCAACTGCTCGGCCACCACCAACGTCTCGATGCCCCTTGCCGCGGTCCGTCCAAGAGTGGAAAAGAGCGCGGCCGGCCCGACGGCAAGTTTCTTTAATGAGCCGTTAACAAGCTCCTTCACCCTCTCATGCCCGGAGGCATAGGCCACGAGCATCCTTGCGAGCGGCCCCACTTCCATCGGCTTGTCATCATAGCGCGGCGCCTTGACCCAGCTGTATTTCTTATCTGTCTCTAGGAACTCATAGGGCGGTTTGGGCCCAGTGTACTTGTAATTCGTCTCGCCGTCAAACGGGTGCTTGGAGACGTTGTCGCCTTCAGGATAGGTATACCAGGAATGCGCTATATACTCCGCCACCTTCTGCTGGTCCACCGGATGGACTTTTGACAGGTCCTTATTGAGTATCCTGCCCCTGGGCAAAAACTGGTTATCCGTGTTCGATACATCGTCTTTGGGGAATTCTCCATAAGACAGGTAGCTGCCGACACCTGCCCCGTAGCCGGCCCAGTCCTTATAGAAAGAGGCTATGGCCAGAAGGTCCGGCACATATACCTTTTCGACGAAATCCTTTGCGTTCTGCGCCATCTGCATCATATGCGCTATGCTGTTGGCGTTAAGCGTGGACTCGTCATTCGGGTTTATGGCGGTCGCCATTCCGCCCACAAGATAGGTCTGCGCGTGCGGGTTCTTGCTGCCCAGTATGGCATGCATGCGGATGATGTTTTTTTGCCAGTCCAGGGCTTCCAGATAATGCGCGACCGCCATCAGATTGGCTTCAGGCGGAAGCTTGTACGCGGGGTGCCCCCAATAGGCGTTCGCGAAAATCCCCAACTGGCCGCCCGCCACAAAGGATTTCAGTTTGTCCTGTACACCTGCGAAATATGTCTTGCTGGAATTGTGCCAGTCAGATATCGACTGTTGAAGCTCCGATGTCTTGCCCGGGTCCGCTTTCAGGGCGCTTACGATATCGACCCAGTCCAGCGCGTGCAGGTGATAAAAATGGATAGTATGGTCCTGCACATACTGCATGCCCGTAATAAGGTTCCTGATTATCCTTGCGTTATCAGGAATTGTTATCTGAAGCGCATTTTCTACAGCTCTCACGGAGCTGGTGGCGTGAACCGTCGTTCAGACGCCTCATATCCTCTGGGCAAAAGCCCAGGCGTCCCTCGGGTCCCTGTTTTTAAGGATAAGCTCGATGCCCCTGAACATTGTGCTTGAGGACCACGCGTCCTTTACCTGCCCCCCGTCAACCTGGGCCTCTATCCTCAGGTGACCCTCGATCCTGGTTATAGGATCAATCACGATCTTAGGCATAGAATTATTTCTCCTCCTCGGATGATTTTTCCTTTTTGGAAGCCCTCAAAATCCTGTGGACGACCAGTCCGGCGGCGGTGGCTGCTGCCAGGCCCGCCCCGAACTTATCCACGTTAGCCTCGACGCCAAATCCGGGGACGTTCTCAAGTCTCTTGTAAAACGGAGTCATGGTGTCCCAGAAATGCGGTGCCGCGCACCCGATGCAGCCATGTCCGGCCTGCACAGGCCAGCTTGTCCCCTGGTTCCATTTCTGGGCCGGGCAGTTCTTGAACGTCTCGGGGCCCTTGCACCCCATCTGGTAAAGGCACCATCCCTTTTTATGCCCGTCGTCGCCCCAGGCCTGCACGAACCGGCCCGCGTCATAATGGGCCCTGCGTTCGCATGCATCGTGGATCCTGCGGCCATAAGCGAAAAGGGGCCTTCCCATCGAATCCGTGAGCGGCAGGCTTCCGAAGGTCAGGAAATGCACAACGGTGCCGGTCAAGTTCACGACGTTTGCCGGACATCCGGGCAGGTTTATGAGAGTGATCCCCTTTACCGCGTCCTTAACGCCGACCGCGCCGGTCGGATTGGGCGCCGCGGCGGGAATGCCTCCGTCCCAGGCGCATGCGCCTATGGCTATCGTGGCCATGGCGTTGCCGCATACCTCCTTGGCTATGTCATGGGCGGTCCTGCCTCCAATTGTGCAATAGACGCCCCCGTCCTTGAGCGGGATAGCCCCTTCGACCACCACCAGGTATTTGCCCTTCTGGTTTTTAACGACATCGGATAGAGATTTTTCAGCCTGCTTGCCGGCCGGGGCCATTATGGTTTCATGATAATCAACTGATAAGATATCGAGGACGATCTGGGCGACGGTTGGGTCATTCGCCCTCAGAAAGGATTCCGTATTGCCGCAGCAGTCCTGGAATTCCAGCCATACGAGTGTGGGTTTTTGCTTTTTTTCGAGCGCCTCCGCGATCCTGGCAGCGCCTCCCACCGGCAAGGCCAGGGTGGCCGCCATAAGAGAACAGAACTTCATGAAGTCTCTTCTGGATACCCCTTTTTTCCTAAGGGAATCATAAATGCTACCGCTTTTTGCTTCCCCCATGAAAACACCCCCTTTCTCCTCTTATATGCAGATTAATTAAATTAAATTAAATTAAAAAACCTGTTCAGATAAAAAAAAGCGCGCCTCACGTGTTCTACAAAAAAAATATAATTCATTTGCTTGCGTATTACAAGGGAAAAATTTTTTTAAAACAATCAGTTTCGAAACCAATTCTCATATCCGGAACCGGCCTTTTCTGTCCCTGGCCTCAACGGCCTCTCTTTTTTATCTTCGAAATCGTTCCCGCCCATAAGTTCAAAAGTGGATCTTTTCCCCTCCCCTACGGACGGCTGGTCAAATAAAAAAGACAGGCGTGACCTTCTACACGCCTGTCTTTTGGGAATTATTAAAAATATATTAATTCAGCTCGCGGGCTTCTCTCAGCCCCTCGAAGATTATCAATGTGAAGACGACGGTCATGCCGGAGACCACCCCTATCAGGTTAATAAGCCCGAGCTTTAAAAGGACCAGCAGCGCCATCAGTATTATCATGAACCTGAGCCCGCTGAAAAATATAAGTTTGCCCGCGGCCTTCTGGTCTCCCATAAGGCCCGTCACTCCCCACACAAGCGCCTTCAGGTTGGCAAGAGAAAGCGCGCCTCCAACAAGCAGGCCTGCCGATATCCTGTACTTGCCCATTATAGCGCATACGGCCGTGGATACTATCAGGAGCAAAGCGGAATTTCTATAAATCCTTTTTATCAATCTTATTCTTCCTCATCTTTTCGTCTGGCGTATTTAATAAGGTCCCTTAAACCTGCTGCTATGCCCAGGAAAAAAAATATTATCGTGCCCCACGGTGCGACATGGAGGTACCTGTCTACTATGTAATGTCCCATCGCAAGCCCGATAATAGTCGCAAACACCAGGTTCAGACCCACCTGGCTTGCGTCCAGGAGCTGTTTCCAAAGGGGTTTGGGCATGGGTAAATTATAACTTATTGCTTTAAAAAAGGGCCCGGCTGCCCTATGAGGGTTATTTGCATGAAGAAATCTTTATAAATTTCATTTATTATATTCAAGGGGAATTTTTGGGGGGTGAAAATGAATACTGAAAGATTCAGAACTTTTTTGATTTTTTTGAAATTTCTATCGGCATCGATAGCCATAATGATATTGTCCGGGTGCGTTGCTCTTTTGGCCGGGGGCGCGGCTGGAGGAGGCGCCTTAGTTTACCTGAACGGGGACCTTGCTCAAACCCTGCATAAGCCAGCCCCCGATCTCTACATTGCCACCATTGCCACACTGAAGGACTTTCATTTCAAGGTATTGAAGGACAAGCATGACCAGCTTACAGCCAGTATCGAGTCAAAGCTTTCAAACGGAAAGAAAGTTTGGATAAAAATAGATTCCGTTTCGGAAGACTTATCGAAGATAGACGTCCGTGTGGGGCTGATCGGGGACAGGGACAAATCAGGCATGATACTGGACTCGGTAGACCAGCACCTGAAACTCTCGCTTTGGGAACTAGAAGGCGCGAGGATCAGCGAACAGTCAATTTTCCCCAATTAAAAGCCTTACAGTCATAATTCAGAATTCCGCACCTGGCAAACCTGGCCGCTTTTTTAATATGCGGAGAAAAAGATACAGAAGCCAAAGACCCCATGGTGAACTTCAAAATGGGAGGAGTGGTCTGCCTTCGGAATGCGGAAGGGAAATGGGCGGTTTAGTGGATGATGGTCCCGGAGATGCTGAAAGAATCAGAGGAAATTTATGTAGACAAATGAGCCCTCTTCCTGCCCGCCGAACAAACAATCCAAAACCGAATCATTGGCCTTTGCAGGTTTCTTTTTTCTTAAGACAAACTATAATTTAATATATGTGGCATCATGCCCGGGGTGGGAAAGCATGTCCAAAAGTAAAAAAAATCAAAAAGCCAGAGGGGACTCCGTCACTGCGGAACCTTTTGTCATAGGCATCGGCGCCTCCGGCGGGGGCCGGCCATGTTTAAAATAAATTTTCCAAGGCATGTCTTTGGCATTTTGCTCATATCTTTCATATCCGTTTTCCTGTTTGCGACTTACAATATCTATTATGTCTTTCCATCTTTTTCGGATTTATTGACGAAAGATATGGAAGACGAAACTGAGGACATAGCTAAACATTTTAACACCAGGCTTTCCGCTATGGGTATTCCGCTGGAAAAGGCATCGATTGTGGATGCCGTAAAACAGGAGTCGAGCCTCCTTAAAAAAAATTTCATGCTGTGGAGGATACGGCTTATATCTCCTGAAGGACAGATCGTGTTTTCCACGGAACCTTCCGAAGCGGGCATGAGGATAAAAGGAAAATTCTTTTATGATATTGTGGCCAAGGGACATATATATAAAAGTTTCATCCCCAAAAGCGGGCTCACTCCCAGTGGATTTGCCGCCCCGGCCGATCTGGCCTTGGCGTATGTTCCACTAATAGAAAAAGGCAAATTTGCCGGGGCTTGCGAAGTTAACAACGACGTTTCTTACAGCATGGGAAGAATTGACTCTCTTTTGCTTAAGTCATTCTTAACGCTGGCCTTGCTTGTATTCGGACTGCTTTCAGCCATCATTAGCGTTTCATTAAAGGCTAACAGGCTTATGGGAGCCAAGCAGATGGCCGAGGAGGCGCTCCAGCGGAGCGAATATTTCCTCCGGACCATCATAGAGACAGAGCCGGAATGTGTAAAGCTCATAGCCAGGGATAACACGCTTTTGATGATGAATCCGGCTGGGCTTGCCATGATAGAGGCCTCTTCGTTTGAAGAGGTAAAGGGCAAGCCTCTTACGGATCTGATCTCTTCGGAATACTGCGGAGCGTTTGAAGACCTTACCCGGCGGGTTCTTTCAGGGCACGCGGGCTCGCTTGAATTTGAGATAACAGGACTGAAGGGCCGCCGTCTCTGGATGGAGATGAATGCCGTCCCGTTCACCAATGAGAAAGGTGAAATAACCGGACTGCTTGGGATAACCCGTGACGTTACCGCAAAGAAGCTTTGGACTGAGACCCTTGAGCGTTCCCTGCGTGAAAAAGAGACTTTGATCAGAGAGCTGTACCACAGGACTAAAAATAACATGCAGGTCATCTCAAGCCTCATCAGCCTGCAGTCCGCGTCCGTTACCGACAACCGCATCCTCCAGATGTTCAATGATACCAAAAACAGGATACGGGCGATGTCGCTGGTTCATGAGAAGCTCTATCAGTCAAAGGACCTCTTCAATGTCAATATGAAAGAATATATCAGTGACCTTGCCAATGCCATGCTTGAAAGCAGTGCCGAGGTGGGCCGCAATGTGGCCATGAAAATCGAAGCAGAAAGCATTCAGTTGCCGATAGACGTCATAATGCCATGCGGCCTTATTATCGGCGAACTTATTACAAATTCCATGAAGTATGCCTTCACCGGAGGCAGGAAAGGCGAGATAAGGATATCCTTCCGGCAGACAGATACTGGCCTTATGGAAATCATTTACGGGGACGACGGTCCGGGCCTGCCCACCACTGATCTTAAAGGCTTTAATACTTTGGGTTTAAAGCTTGTACACAACCTGGCCACCAAGCAGCTTGGAGGAGATATCCAACTGGAGCCCGGCAGGAAATCGGAATTTCGCATTACGTTTAAGATATAGTTGGTGAACATGTGCGCAATCTCATCAATTGGCGCTAGTTTAAGGGTTATTTGCATGAAAAAATCTGGTAAGGAAAAGTTCTTCGGAGAGTTCTGCAGGACCATCTCTTTGCAAGCATTTTTTCCGTTCTAAAATGCCTCTCAAGCTGTCATTCCCGAGGACATTAATCGGGAATCCAGGGCCTTTTTTAATTTTTAAACCAATGGCAAACGACGCTGGCCAGACTTGATCTTTTTACGGATAAAACCGGGCGCTTAAGACATGCGGGAATGACGAATACAGGAAGGAAACAAATACAATTCGATTATTGGCAGGCGGCTTAAACTAGCGCCATTCGGGACAATCCACTTACTCCGCCTGCTCAAGATTTTTGTTCTGG
>JAKAEG010000127.1 GCA_021819985.1 Nitrospirota bacterium
CCAGCTTCAAGCCGAGTGTTTTCATATTTTTCAGATCGGCGGATTTAAGGCCCGGGCCGTTGTCTCCATAGATGAGCTCCATCTGGCCGTCCCCGGTCTGGTGGAAAGATATCCTTATCTCCCCGCTGCCCTCGTTAAAGGCATATTTCAGGGAGTTCGAGATGAGTTCATTCATAATGAGACCGCACGGCGTTATCACATCGATGGGCAGGGGGATATCGTCGGCATCTATCTTCAGCGCCACCTTGCCGTCCCTCTGCATATGGCTTTCTAAAAGGACATTGGCAAGTTCCGTTAAATACTCCTTCATGTTAACGCTGGACAGGTCCCTGGACTGATACAGCTTCTCATGTACAAGCGCCATCGCCCGTATCCTGTTTTTTGTGTCATCGAACATCTGGAGGATGCGTTCATCCGAAACAGAGGAGGACTGGAGGCTTATAAGGCTGGAGATCACCTGCATATTGTTTTTGGTCCGGTGGTAGAGTTCTCTAAGGAGGGTCTCTTTTTCCCGCAGGGAACTCTCAAGCGCTTCGGTCGAGAGCTTCTTGGCCGTAATGTCCCTTGATATCCCAAGCATTCCGGCAATATCGCCCTTCTCATTAAAGAACGGGACGGCATTTGTCTCCAGCCATAGGGAACGCCCCTTCAGTCCCGTTATCTCAAATTCAAGCGAGCCGGTCCCGCCGGCAAGCACCCTTCGCGTAAGTTCATCAAACGCGCCGCGGTGCTCCGGGGTGACCAGTTCGCCAATGGGCCTGCCTTTTACCTCGTTTAACGAGCATGCCTGTATCATTTTGAGGCCCGCCGGGTTCATCATTAAAAGCGTGCCATCCCCGGTTGTGAGCTTTACGCACTCGGGTTCCGTCTCTATTATCGAGCGCAGCAGATATTCGCTGCGCTGCAGGGCCTCTTCGGCCTTCCGCCTGGCTCCCGCAATTCTGTTTGCCTTTATCGAAATGATAATCACCGCCGAAAGCAGCCCGGCAACGAGCACGGCAAGCAACAAAAAGGATGCAAGGAACAGCCCTTCGGTTTTCTTTTTTAAAGCAGTGACATCAGCATAGACCCCGCATGCGCCGGCAAACCTTCCATTTTGCATTACCGGCACATATGCTATCGCAAGGTCAACAGGGGCCAGACTGCCGCAATACGTGCGCCCATTTCTGGTGACGAAATGTTTAAATGCGAGGCCTTTGGCCATATCATCTTCAAAAACCTTATGTATGCCTTTTTTCATTTGCCGTCCTGTTTCGGAAGGGTCCGTGGAAAATACAACCCGGCCTTCGGGGGATATGATACGGAGTTTCCACAGGCCGAAATCCTTTTTTAGAAGCCCGACTTCCTTTCTAACATGCCCCGTGATGGCTTCCTGCTCGAAATTTTTGTTCATCATAAAAAAAGAGCTGTTAAAGTGGGTGGCTATATCGGCGGCTTCATTTTCCATGTTTTCCGCAAATAAATTCGAAAAGGACGGGAAAACAAAAAAAACATTATAGGCCGTAAACAGGACAAGGGATATGCATGCGATCAGCAGAATACCGATCACGTCCTTTGAGAAATTTATCTTAAACATCGTCAGCCGTAAATTTATTCAGAACCATAAGTTAGTGTGAGAATGCATTGCCGTCCCACAATATAACGCGGTACCCAACATGACTTTTATTGTAGCATACGGGTTTCTTTATGGTTGTTCAACCAGGAAACTGATTTTCTAAACTCTTTCAGAGGACGTGCTCATGGGGCCGCCTTTAAACTCAAAGCATGATGTACGGAAATAGAACCTATCTCAAAATTGCTTCTGGCTGCAAGAGGCTGAAATCGAGGCATACGGCGTCAAAAAAGGAAAATCCGTCCTCAACGCAGCGCTGCTGCGCCTCCGGGCGATTTCCCCTTTTCTCCTTGTCTGCCACAATTTCCGCTCTCTTTCGCTTCAGAATTAATTTTGAGACAGGTTCCAGAATTTCAGGACCCGCTCTTCCATCCCAGAGGCCACAACGGAAGGCTGCCAATTCCGTGCCGGACCATTTGCGTCTGTATGGCGTAGGCCTGAGTCAGTAAATAGGTCTCCGGGTCGGCCCCGGCAGTTGTCGGGTAGGCGTGGTATGCGATGATATCCTGGGCGATCGTTGCTCCCGCAAAAAGTCTTTTTTTATACGCCATTCCCGCGCACGGGGTCCCCGGAAAACCGAAGGTTTTTTGGGGCAGGCAGGCGGGAATCCAGGTTGACGTTAAAGGGGGGGGATATAAACGTGGCCAATATAAATTTTAACAGAAGGGACACTCAGGAACTGGTAGATGCACTTGACGCATACGGCGCCTCCGCCCAGGACCTCACATCCGGGATTTATGAAAATAACGACGCGCTCCTGAACCTTGGAAACGCTTCCTCCCTTTTTGGAGACGCGGCGGAAAGCGCTGTCCAGAATATATCGGATTTCGCCGGAATGCTCCAGAACGCTTTTCAGGACCCGGTCACCGGCTCGGATTCCTCCGGTTCTGAAATGAAAGATGATCTCATCGAAACCGGGATGGGTGGTCATTTGAAAAAGCGCGCCGGAAGCGGAAAAAGCAGGGGGACAAGCGGAAAGGGGGCCGGGTCATCCGGCATCGCGGAATCTTATGCCCAGGCCCAGGCCGGGCTTGCGGAAGCAATGAATCCGGACCTGTCGGCCGAGTTCGGACCGTCTTTTGCCGATGCCCTCCAGATCCAGTATGAGGCACAGGTGAACGCATATAACGACCTCATGGGAATCGACCTGGTGAAAGCTCCAGGCAGTTCAAATACTTCAGGCAATACTGGCTCAAACGATGTCACAGTAAGTATTTCCGGCCCAATCACTATCCAGGGCGCCGGTGATCTGAGCAATGTGACCGACCTGGCAGGCGCAATTGAAACCGCGATTGCCCTGAATATCCAGCGGAATGCAAGCCCGATAACGACGGCCTTGAAGGAAGTGGGGATAGGAATATGAAAACAGGTTTAATTTTAGCCGTCATTCCCGCGCGTCTTAAGCGGGAATCCATTTTGACGTTTAAAGTGGATGCCCGGCTACTGACTTCGGGCATGACGTCTAAAGAGAAAGGGCGGGTATAGAAAATGATCCAGTCCTGCTATCAAAACATCCTGGAGTCCGCCTCGGTCACGCTCTCCGTGGGCAGCCAGAACAACTCCTATCCGCTTTACCGCCTGTACGACCGGGACATCGGGCGCATGTTCGAGGCGTCCGCCGCGGCATCATTAACAGTGCACGTGGACCAGGGCTCGTCTCCTGTTGCCGTCGACCGCCTCTTCATCCCGGCAGGTCACAATCTAAGCGGCGTCCAGCTCGATCTTCAGGGCTCGGATGACGATGTCACGTATGCCACCGTCCTTCCAAACCTGCTGCTTCATAGCCAGGATTTTGAGAATGCATGGTGGTCCAAGAATAATTCGACTGTGATAGCCAATTCCGCGACCGCTCCGGATGGCACTTTGACCGCCTCAATAGTCGGCGATGGGACCGCCTATGGGGAGCATGAATTAACCTCTGGTGGCACGTCTATATCGGCAGGGCAGTCTTATACAGCGTCAGTTTATTTCAAATACGTCTCCCAGAGGTACGTGGTTTTTCGCCTGTCATTAGGCACGAGTGGCGTATATGGGACGGTAGATATTTTAAATGGATTGTTTTCCACGCCGCCACAATCATATGCCGGGGCCCCTGCTAATATTTCAGGAAGCATCACATCAGTGGGCAATGGCTGGTTTCGTGCCTCCATAACTGTAACTGCCGATGTGAGTGGGACCGCCGCTTTATTATTGATATCATCGCCTTCAGGAGCGGACGGCGCGGGACCATCCTATACGGGGAACAATAATACTTATTATGTCTGGGGCGCGCAGGCCGAAGCGGCCTCGGCCGCCAGCCTATACATCCCTACAAACGGCACGGCGCAACAGTTTGTCCCAGGCGGAAGCGGCCTTATAGAATTCAACTTCCCTTCAGCCACTCACCGCTATTGGAAGCTCATAATTACAAACCCGGCCGCAGCCCCGCAGTTCGCGGAGCTTTTTTTAACCTCCACTTATACATGGGAAAAGCTGCCGGCGCGTCCCGGAGGGCCATTTGATGACGTCTTTAACGTGAAGACGGACGTCACAGCAAGCGGGCTGGATAGATTTCTGACCTTTGGCAATTCCAAGCGGCAGAGGATATATAAAGTGGTGAACGCCGGGGCCACGCAGCAAACGAATATTCTGGCCCTCAATACCGCCTGGGCCGGATCAAAACCTTTTTGGCTGTATGACCACGAGGGCAACTGGATTTACGGGAAGCTGAATAAACCGCTGGGCCTCAAAGAGACCGGCGCAGGCAAGTATGAATTTGATTTTAATTTTTTGGAGGTGCTAGGCTCATGATTTTTCTTTGTCCGTCATTCCCGCGCAGGCGGGAATCCAGGTTGACTTTGAAAGGCCTTAAAATGGATTCCCGATTACAGTCCTCGGGAATGACGGCAAAAGGAATTAACCAATGACTACAATATTGCAGGCCCGGGATTCCTCGCGTATAAAACCGGTCTGCCTCGTCCAGGTAACCCTGAAAAATTCCGGTCCCACGCTCTATTTTTCGGACAGGAATATCACGGTTTCAGGCCAGCTTTACGAAGACTATCTTCATGACCTCTCCGGGGTCGCCCAGGAGCTTAAGCGGGCGGACTCTACCGCTTCGAACGTTAATATCGAGCTTGCCTTCAGAAACGACAAGATAAGCTATAACGGCACGGATTACGCCAGCCTCATCACGCTTGGACAGGCATACCCATTCGAGACATCCGTCTGCCAGATATACGAGACGTATCTGGACGGCAACCAAAATCCATCCGATACGGTCCTTATCTTCAAAGGCGCTTTGGACTGCCCTGCGAATGTGGACTTGATGGGCTTTAAGTGCAAGGTCTCCACGATGCCCATGTACATGGACGCCAGATGGCGGCAAACGCAGCTTGGCCTTACCGATTTCCCGTCCGCCACCGATGACGTGGGCAAATGGGTGCCGGTCATCTATGGCTCAAATATCCTTATCCCGGCGCTCCGGACGGAATGGGTGAAGACAACCCTTGTTTCCAGCATGGCGGCCACGGACACGAGCCTTGAATTGACCGATATAACAGGTTACGCGTCTTCCGGTCAGGTGATAATAGACGGCGAGGTAATAAGCTATACGGGCATCTCGGGCCGCAGTTTCACGGGCCTTACCCGCGGGGCCTCAGGCACAACGTCCTCGGCCCATGGCGCAAACGCGGACGTCCTTCCTTATCTGGCCAATTACGACTGGGTCCTTGCGGGGCACCCGTGCCAATCGGTAGGCGATATTTTCGCCGAGATATCGGGCAAGCTATGGCTGGTTACAAGCGGGGTCACATCTCTTTTTGACAGCGGCTACATGAAACTCCGCGCGTCCTCTGTGATAAGTGTGGGGGGCGTCCTTGACGATATCAGCTTAGTGAACACAACGGCCATAAATGACGGGATCAGCATAAATAACAGCCTGGGCGTAAATCAGGGGTATCACAGCCATTCTTCCTCTTCCTCTTCGAATATGCATCCCACTAGCGCGAGCACTTCAGGCAGCAACATAAGCTGGAGCGGGAGCGTCAACAATGTCTACGACCAATCCGATGCAACATATTGCAAGGCGCTGGGGGAAAGCCTTGCCGGGTGGGGCAGGATACAGGCAAATTTCTCCGCGTATTCCGGCCCCGCGCCAATCGCGGTGTATCTCTGTATAACGCACCAGTCTTACACGGGCGGTTCCGTTACGGCACAGGTAAGCGGGGATAATTCCACCTGGTATAACATAGACGGCTCACAGACAAAGGAGACCCAGAAGATTTATTGGGGCGCCTCTGTGCCGTCCTCGATGTGGGTTTATTTCAATAACCCCAACGGTTCGACGGTTATGTATACGCAGGTCTTCGAAATGTGGCTTGAGATAGACTCGAACCAGACGGGGGCAAGCGCTGCTTCAGGCGTGGCCCTGTCCGGTTCCGTCTCCAAATCCGGAACGGTCACGTTAAGCGGCGGAACAAGCAAAACAGGGACGGTAATTGCGACCCATACGGTAGAGCGTCTCCATGCGGTCGTGAGCGGTTACCAGGACGACTCCCTCGGTACCTGCACGGGCACGCCGAATGCCGTTATCGAGCGGCCGGATTCAGTGATCAAACACATGCTCCAGGCCGTCTCCGGCGTTTTTGTCTCCGGCGATATAGACAGCACGTCATTCGGGGCCGCGGGCGCATGGTATTCCACAAACGGCTACAGGCTGGCCTTCGCCCTCGATAAAAAAGTGAAACCTTCCCAGTGGCTTTCACAACTCGCCTATGAGAGCAGAAGCACGCTTTCATATAACGCGGGCGCCTGGTATCTGAACGTCATCCCGGATACAGCGCCAGCGGCCTCCATAACCATCACAAAACAGGAACTCGCAGGCAAAAACGCCATGTTCATATTCGGCAAGACAGACTGGACGAAGATATCCAACCTCATCGTGGCCTCTTATGATAAACAGTATACGAAGGTCCCCGGCAAGAGCCAGTCCGGCTGGCTTGGGACGGTGACCGGCCAGGACGCCACAAGCCAGGGTACATATGGCGTATTTAAAAAAGAGATTCAGTTTGAGGCGGTCCGGCTGTCCGCGATGGCCCAGAGCGTTTTGAATAACATTCTTTTGCAGCAGAAAAACCCGGCGCTTACGGTCCAGTTCGACGTATTCTGGGACCATTTCGATCTTCAGGTTGGGCAGACCGCTGCCATCAGCAACGATATTTTTAACGGCAGCCTTTTTTTTATAGAGGAGATAAAAAGGAAGGACGCATTTCGGGCGACCGTGAAGGCGGTTGGATGGTGGGGGTAACTTTTTAATTTTTAAAACGCTTCCGCGCTGATCAGCAAGTTTCCCTGTTCCAACCAGATCTTGATGACTAATCCGGTGAAATGAAGATTGTAAGTGCCGGGCGGGGGCGCCGCTTCCCAATTTACGCGTTGAAGGAGCGCTTTTAATCCGTCCAATTCTGATTTTATATCAGAGACCGAGGGTTTGCCGGACTTATCATAAGACAAAACTATTGTGGCCGAAGCGCTGTCAAATGCGCCGCTGTTTTCTTTTTTGATCGCCTCCATTATGGCCGGCGCAAGCACTGCTCGCACACTCCCCAGGAACTCTGCTTTCTGGCGCAGCAGGTATCCCCCTAGTTCCATATTTGAGGAAAAGGGCATCCGTTGCAATTCGTGCCCCATACGGGGCCATTGGGCCTGCTGATAATTGATCTTCTGCCGAGGGATGGCTTTGCTGGAATATGGCAGTGAAAAAGACGGGGCAAATCTGGGATATTCCATCGCCAATGCACTTTCTTTTTTAATTATAGACATCAATTCTTTATCATCGGGAACCATGGCAGTCTTTTGTGTGTATGGTGCGGACCGCTCCAGATTTACCGTTAGGGAAGCGGAAGGAAAAATCCCGCCTTTTGATACGCCGTGGTGGTTTGCCGCAATTAATATAGAACTTATCAGGGCCAGGTGCAGGGCTATGGACCAGGGCAGGGGTTTTATTATATTCATCTGGGATTTTCCATTATGGTAAAGAAAAAAATAGGGGCGGCTGAAAACGCCGCCCCCGTTTCTTAAAGGCTTTTTACTGCAGGACGCCGCCTATTACAGCAGGCGCGCCAGTTACAGTGGGTTCAGTCCCTATGTTCGGGGCTGTATACTTGGACCCATCCGGCAGAGTGTAGCCGGTCAGGCTCAGTGAGGCCCCGGTGCATGAGTTTTGAGACAGGTTGTTCATCCGTTCCTCGATACTAAGCGGTTTTACTACGTATGACGTGTTATTGGCGTCAGTTACATTTGTGCCTGCGGGGAGGCTGAACGCCGGTACCCATCTTACCTGGTCGCTGTTGCAGGCGACCTGGGCGCCCGAGTCGTCATAACACGTGCCGGGGATACCATTCAGCTGCCCGAATCCGTCATAGTCCAGGATATACGTGGTATTTAAGTTGCCATTTGTGCCGTCTCCAACATATTTGACGTTGAGTGGCGAGTCGAATTTAAGCATATTGCCATTGGAGTCCAACAGGCCGGTTAACCAGTCCCACTGATCTTTGCCGGTCTGCCATTGATAGAAAGTATCCAGAGCAGTCCATACTTGCCCACTGCAAATCTTGCCGGGAGCCCAATTGCCACATGCAAGCGCGGCAAGATTGGCCGGATTCGGGTCAAACAACGGACCGCTGTTTACGCCCTGTTGCATGTTCTGGTTCCGCACGGTTTGCACTATCGGGCTTGCGCCGTTAACAAGGAGCATCGCGTTCGCCCCGTCAGCCACATTTGAGTCGAAGGTATATGTTGCCGTGGGGGAAGACTGCGGCTGCCAGGAATCCGGAAAATTGACGTCCGAAGCGGTGGCATTATTTATCTGGGACGGATCAGGGCACTGATTCATGCAGGCAAGGGTGGAAGGAACTGAATCTCCCGGCATG
>JAKAEG010000128.1 GCA_021819985.1 Nitrospirota bacterium
AATTTTCCTTTTTCGACGCCGTATGCGGCGATTTCAGCCTCTTGTAGCCGAAAGCAATTTTGAGATAGGTTCAAGTATCTCGTTTACAGCGTCCGCCCTGTTCAAGGTATAAAAGTGCAGGTATTTCACCCCGTTTTCAAGCAGGTCTTCGCATTGCCTGGTTACGTATTCAACGCCTGTCTTTCTTATGCCCTCCGGGCTTTCAAGCACAGGCAGCATCTTGCGCGAAAGGCTCTCCGGGATGGTCGCGTTGCAGAAAGAGCAGAACTCTTTTATCTTGTTGAAATCGGTGACCGGCATTATGCCAGGAATAATGGGTATGTTTATCCCATGCGCTATGGCCCTGTCCATGAAGTCATAGTAATAGCAGTTATCGAAAAACATCTGGGTGATAGCGAAATCGGCCCCGGCATCCACTTTCATCTTCGCGTATTCGATGTCCTTTTCAAGAGACGGGGCTTCGGGGTGCTTCTCCGGGTAAAGCGCCACGCCTACGGAAAAGAAATTGTATTTCTTTATGAACTCTACCAGGTCGCGGGCGTATCGAAACTCGCCCTTTGTAAGATCGAAATCCCTCATGTTTTTTGGAGGGTCTCCCCTCAGGGCAAGTATGTTCTCGACGCCCGCCTCCATATAACCTTTTAAAAGGGCGTCCATGGACTGCCTTGTTGCCCCGATGCAGGTCAGGTGAGACATTACGTTTAAGTCAGTGGTTTCCTTTATTTTAAGGAGGGTTTCCATGGTGCGCTGCTGTGTGCTGCCGCCGGCCCCGTAAGTGACGGAGGCATACAGCGGGGCATGTTTTTTTTGAAACTCCTTTACGGTCTCGATAAAAGGCCCCATGCCATCGGCGCCCTTGGGCGGAAAAAATTCAAAAGAGACCCCGGTTTTTTTATTTTTTAAAACATCTCTTATTTTCATAAATTTCTACTCTGCTCCGGACTGCGGATATTTTTGTTTTTTTGCCCGTTCCTTATTGGGCCACACCGTATTTTTTAAGTTTCAGGTAAAGTGTTTTCCTGTCGATGCCAAGTATCTGGCTGGCCCTGGACTGGTTGCCCCCCGCTGCCTTAAGCACACGGAGGATATAGTCCTTCTCCATCTCCTCGAGCGAAAGCTGGCCGCCTCCTTCCGCTGGCGGTGTCTCCGGTATCAGGACCGCGTCACGGACTATCGGCCCGGTGTCTGAAAGTATGACGGCCCTTTCCATTATGTTCTCAAGCTCCCTTACATTGCCGGGCCAGCGGTACTCCATAAGTAAATTCAGCGCCGGGGCCTCGATGCCTTCCACCTGTTTTGAGAATTTGCGCGCGTATTTGAGGACAAAATGCCTGGCCAGTTCCTCTATGTCTTCCGGGCGCTCCCTGAGAGGGGGGATAATGATTGAAAATACATTCAGCCTGTAATAAAGGTCTTCTCTGAACAGCCCCTCTTTTATGAGGCCTCTCATGTCCCTGTTAGTTGCTGCCAGGACCCGGACATCGACATTGAGGTTCTTGTTGCCGCCCACGCGCCTGAACTCCCCGGAGTCCAGAAACCGCAGCAGTTTCGCCTGGAGCTTCACCGGCATTTCTCCTATCTCGTCCAGGAAAAGCGTCCCCGTGTCGGCGACCTCCACAATGCCGTGTTTTGTCTGATATGCGTTTGTAAAAGCGCCCTTTTCATGCCCGAAGATCTCCGATTCTATCAGGTTTTCAGAGAGAGTAGCGCAGTTGAGGGCGATGAAAGGAAGCCCGCTTCTCCTGCTGCTTCGCCAAAGAATATTGGCCGCAAGCTCTTTCCCTGTGCCGGACTCTCCCTGTATAAGCACCGGCGAGTCCGTAGGGGCCACTTTTTTTATCAAAGAGACCACGTCCGCCAGTTGCCTGCTCCTGCAAATAAACTGAGAGGATGATTCCTTCCTTACAAGTTCCTGCTCCAGGAGCTTGCTTTTGACCGAAAGCCGCCCGTAATCGTATGCCCTGTTTATGATAACCACGAGTTCGTCCAGCTTGTAAGGCTTGGTCAGGTAATCATACGCCCCGTTTTTCATCGCGGCGACGGCGGTCTCGACGGTGGCCTTTCCGGTAAGGACGATTATCACGGGCGCCGCCGGATCGCCTTTCATTTTCTCCATAAGGGAAACCCCGTCCATCCCCGGCATGACTATATCCAGAAGGATGACATCAAAGGTTTTCTCTTTGAGCAGGCTGAGCGCCTCGCTTCCGTCGCCGGCCGCCTCAACGTAAAACCCCTTTCTTGCGAGTTCCCGTTTTAAAAGCCTTCTGAACGGTTCCTCGTCGTCTACCGCAAGCACCCTTATCATGAGATCCTTCCCGTTGTTTTATCCCGTACCTCGATGTCCTTTGCAGTTACTACGGGCAGCCTGATAATGAACGAGGTCCCATGGCCTGCAGCGCTTTCCGCGTCTATGCTGCCCCCGTGCTCCTCGACGATCTTATGGCAGATGGAAAGCCCGAGCCCGGTGCCCTCGCCGGCAGGTTTCGTAGTAAAGAATGGGTCGAATATCTTATCAATGATATTCCCTGGTATCCCCGGGCCCGTGTCCCGGATGACCACCTTTATGGACGGCGGGCGGAAGGCCATACTTTCTTCGTTCTGCCTGTCGTCCATCTGGGTTGTTATATTTATGCTTCCGTTTTCCGGGGTAAAGTACATGGAGTTTATTATGATATTCATGAAGAGCTGCCTCAAGGCGCCAGGCTCCGCGTATATTTTGGGCAGATCCCTGCGCAGATTGAATTCCATCCGGTGGTTGAGCCTTTTGGCCCTGTGGTTCACAAGGAGAATGACCTCCTTGATTATCTCGTTAATGTCCAACTGCCGGAACGATCCGGAGGAAGGGCTTGCGAAATCAAGCAGACTTCGGAGTATCCCCTTGCACCTGAATATCTCTTTATGTATGGTTTCCAGGTATTCCGGGAAATCTTCGAACTCGGGTATTTTCAACAAGGCATCTTCCCTGGCCCTGTCCATGAGGGCGTCGGAGTAACCGGCAATTATGCCAAGGGGATTGTTTATCTCATGGGCGATGCCCGCCACCAGGGTGCCCAGGGAGGCCAGTCTGTTCGATCTGACCAGGTGCTGCTCAAGCCTTTTTTGATCGGTAACGTCTTTCAGGTAATGCACCATCGCGTACATGCGGCCCTCTTCATCCACGAGGGGGTAGACCCAGAAATGAAAGATACCACCGTCAACGCTGGTCAATTCCCTGAAAGAAGGCATCCGGCTTGAGACCGTCTGCTGGCAGAGTCTCTCCGTTATCTTTATGCCTATTTTTTCCATCAGCTGCCTGCACGGCCTTCCCACCACCTGGGCGGACGTAAACTCCGTCTTCTCCAAAACCGTCTGGTTTGCGCGGATCACCCGCTGGTTTGAATCCTCGATCCATACCATATCGGTAATCGCGTCAAAGGTCTTTTTCCATTCCTTTTTCTCTCTGGATATCTCCTCGAACAAAAGCGCGTTTTCAAGCGCGATGGCGATGTGTCTTGCCACCGAAAGGAGTATCTGGAGGTCTTTTCCGGAATATCTTGAAGGCATGGTGCTGTCCAGATTGAACACGCCAAGCATATGGTCCTTGAAAAGCGGGATGCTTATGGTCGAGCGAATGCCCTCATCGGCCAGTTTTTTATCATCCGCGAACCGGATGTTTTCAAGAAGGTCCTGGTTGATCCAGGGCTTGTTGTTCTTTACCACCCAGCCAGCGCTTGTAGTGCCGATGGGGGCCTTTACGCCCTTTGGCATGAGTGTTTTCATCCCGGTATCGAGGGCAAATATGAGCAGGTTTTCTTTTTCCTCGTTATAAAGGAGAAGGCTGGCCCTGTCGTAACCTATTATTTTTTTTATCTCGGAGACGACCATCCTGAAAATGGTGCCGATACTGAGGCTGGAATTTATTATCCCGCCCAGCTCATTTATAAGCCAGGCATGCGCCGGGTCTTCCTTTATTTCCTGTATTATGACTGCACGGCTGTCCGGGGTGCCCTGTGCAATTACTGTGATCTTCGCGGCAAAGACCTCGCCGTTTTTCCTTCTGCAGTCCGATTCAAAAGAACAGGCCGGGGTTTTCTCCCAGGAACGGGCCTCCTCAAAAGAAACAAAGGCATCCAGGCCGGCGCCTCGCAGGTCATCCGGCGGACATCCCAAAGCAGCGCCGGATGCGGCGTTTGCGAATTGTATTTTCCGGTTTTTATCGATTACCAGGGCAGGTATATTAAGGGAATCCAGAGTGCTCAAAAGAAATCCAAGCTCTTGGGGAAACAGGACGTCCACGATTAATTATAACAGGGGAACAGGGCGTTTTTCCCCGTCAAATTTTACTTTACCCTTTGAAGTGGCACTGAGTGCAGAAATGCCGCGGGTGCCTGTAGTCACCGAAAAGCTGAAATTTAAAATTCGAGGCATGCGGGCTGTGGCATGACGCGCAGGACAGCTCCTGTCCCGGGTGCCTCGGGTCGGGCTTGCCCCGGATCGGATGGGGCGTCCCGTCAAAAAAGGTGATTATATGGTCGCCGGTCTGCCCCACATGGCAAGACAGACACAGGTCTGTCGGGAACTTTCTGGTCCAGAAAGGCCAGTCCGAGCCATGAGGGCTGTGGCATGTGGTGCACATGCCCATTGCAAACGGGCCATGCTGGTGGTTAAGCTTTTTCCATGAATCGATCTGGTCTTTATGGCAGACCTCACATGCCTTTTCAGCGGGGGAAGGCACCTCGTATTTGGGCTGCGCCTTCGGGTCATGGCACATAAGACAAGCCCATACGGCGGTAGGGCCATGCACATATTTATGGTTTGTGACATCCTTGTGGCAGGTATAACAGCTGGAATCGGACGGTTTGGCCGGACGGCCGTCAGATATCGTGGGGTCCATCTGATGACATGTAAAGCAGACGCTGGAACTGCTGTGGAACAGGTACCGGGCATAACCATCAGGTGGCGAGTTGTACCGGGCCGATATCGGCGAAATGACAAAAACGCTGACCTGGCCTGAGTGTGGGAACCCGTCGGCGCCCACGCCGGCGATCATGATCTGGTTCAACCCGGGATGGACCGGAATGGTAAGGCATATATACTCCTTGTCTTTTATTCCGGTGATCGTTTTTACCGTCTTGCCGTCCACAAATATCTGCATGGTATCCAAGGCGTTTTTTTCCACCTTGGAAACAACATCTATGCTCTGCCCCCCTTGTATATACGTTTTGTCCGCAGGGGTGATGATCCGGAGAATGTCGTCAGCTGAATAACTTTTTAGTGGCAGGAAGAGAAGGAAAAACAATAGACAGAGGACGGCCCGTTTAATCACTGCTTTAATATTATCTTCAGGGCTTTCCCGTAAGCGCCGGCTGCTCCCCGGATATCGCCCTTTTCTTCATATAATTTGCCTTGATACATATATACCTGGGAATCCATTGGGTTCAGCCTGGCGGCGGCCGCAAACATCTTGCCCGCTTGCGGCATGTCCCCTCCCTTTCCGTAGTAATAACCAAGCAGATAATAACAGGGCGTGTACGCTTCGTCAAGCTTCAGGGCCTTTTCCATATCCGCCATCCCGTCTTTGGCATCACCGGAGTCAGCCAGGAGTTTGCCCAGATCACACATGGCAATAACGTTGCCCGGTTCCTTTACAAGCGCCTGCTCGAACTGTTCCTTTGCAAGCTTGGGCTGGTCGTGCGTCTCATAATACTCTCCCAGGCTTACGTTAGGCCTGGCAAATTTGGGGTCCGCAGCGATGGATTTTGTGAACCAGAGCGGGGCCATGCCGGCCATGCGTTCGGATTTCATCATCCGCATTCCCAGGTTATAAGTTCTGAGGGCCGCGTCGGTTGGCATATAGCCGCCCTTTATGGTGCCGCCCTTTTTTAGACCCCCGAACTGCCCGTTTATATAGTCCATCATATCCGCGGAGCCGACGATGGGGAAACCGAACAACTGATACCGGATCTTGGCGTCCGGGTCCAGTATCACCGTAGTGGGGACCGCTATCACGTCAAAATCATGGAACGCCACCAGCCCGTAATCTATGAGCACCGGGACATCCAATTTCCATTCAGCGATCTTGTCCTTTATTCCGGATAATGTTTCGTCGTCTATATTCTGGGCGTTCACATTTATTGCCACGACCGCAAAACCCTTGTCCTTGTACTTGTGATAGAGTTCCTCCATCTCCTTAAGTTCGATGGGGGAATTTACGCTCCATGTGGCCCAGAATACGAGTGCGGTCAGTTTTTTCCCTTTAACATCGGCGAATGTTTTTGTCTGGCCGTTCAGGTCTTTGAGAGAGAAATCCGGGACCTTCACGCCAACCTGAAGGTTCTGGGCGGAAGCCTGCGCAGGCATCATGAAAGCAGCGGACGAACACAACAGCAACAAAAGAGATGGGAACAGGCCAAAAACCCCCCGGGGCCTCCGCAATCCCCGCATTTTCCCCGCAGTTTCAGTGCCTTGGACCATTAATGTCTCCCCTCATCGTGTTTCTCTATTCCTTTTTTATAAGCTTCCAGGGCTTTTTGCGGCTGGCCCATCTTTTCGTAGACCTTGCCAAGCTCATAATATGCAAGGACAGGGTCCGGATTGAGCACCAGGGCCTCCTTCAGGGCGGCAAGGGCGGCAGGGAGATCCCCCTTCTTAAAGAGGACCACACCTTCCCCGGTCTTTGCGGAATGTTGCATCGGATTTATCTTAAGGGTTTCGTTAAAAACCTTCATTGCTTCATCGAGTTGGCCTTTTTTGATCAGCAGGTTTCCGAGTTCAACGCGGGCCGGCATGCATGTGGGATCCGCGGTAATGCTTTCCTTTGTTTTTGCGATTGCCGCATCCAGCTTGTTTTCCCGCTCAAGTGAGGAGGCGTCCCTTAAAAGAGAGAGCGCCTGAGGTGGCCCGGAAAGGGCCTTCCGGATCTTGGCCTTCGCCTTAATGTTCGTATTGGCAGTCGTATTAACAATACCACCCCACTGTTGCGGGGCGGCAAAAGCAGGCCGCACCAGGACGAGCGCCAAGAAAAAAATACATATAGCAACTAACGACACAGGGGACCTTTTAGTCCCCTGTCGTATATCCATGCTTATCACTTTACAGACCTGAGTCATTTTTTTCAAGCTCCCTCATAAAATCGTTGGCGCCATATCACAAATCCGGCAACCATGGGTTTCTAACTAATGGTTTTTCACAGGGTTGTTCCTGTCATAGTAGCGCGTAACATGGCAACCTGGAGAGCACTGGCCGCCCGTAAGCGTCTTTTTATAATTTATCGGCAATTGCCACGCGCCAAACTGCGCATAGTCCCTGATGTGCTTGGGATTATTGCTGCCGTGCGGGTCATGGCAGAATACGCAAACGCGGCCCTTGATCTGGTGCACGTGAACATAGTGCAGATTAAGATTGCCATTCCTGAAATTCGTGAGCGTCGTCGTATACTTCTCCGCCGGAATGGTGTTCTGGTGGCACATGAAGCAGAGGGCGTATTGGCTGGGGTCATAAGACACATACAATGTTGACGGGAAGCTCTTTCTGAGCATCCTGAAATTGTTCGAGCCATGGGGGTTGTGGCAGGCCGGGCAGTCGCCTTCTCTTATCGGACCATGCCAATCCTTGTTTTCGTCCAGGTATTCCTTCATGTTCACTATCTTGCCGGTAGGCGTGTCGAGAGGTTTGTTATGGCAGGAAAGACACAGGTCTATCGGTTTTTTCAGCAGCATCTTTGGCAGATTCGAACCGTGGGGGTTATGGCAGTTAAGGCATTTTTTCTTTGTCTGGGTAATTGCGCCATGCTTCGTGATTGATTTTTCCACCTGGTCTTGTTTGTTCGCGTGGCACATGAAGCAGAGGTCCTCGTGACGGTCCGCCAACAGATTGTATTTAAAACCGGCGCTGTGCGGGCTATGGCAGTTCACACACCCCAACTCAACGGCGGGGTGGATGTATTTGTCATTTTTCAGTTCGTCGGCTTTGTCCGTATGGCACGAAAGGCAAAGGTCGTTTCCTTCGGCAAAAAGCATTTTATCGTAATCCGAAGAGTGCGGGTTGTGGCATATGGTGCACTGGCCAGTTGCTGCCGGTCCATGTTTGAATGGACCGGCCATCATTTTTTTGTCATGACATTTGAAACAGAGGTCTGACCCGGAAGCCCGCAACTGGTACTTGAAGGGCGACTGGTGGGGGCTGTGGCAGGCTGTGCA
This sequence comes from Nitrospirota bacterium, assembly GCA_021819985.1. Classification (GTDB taxonomy): domain Bacteria; phylum Nitrospirota; class Thermodesulfovibrionia; order Thermodesulfovibrionales; family JdFR-88; genus JAKAEG01. Next base: position 8,178 of record JAKAEG010000128.1, read on the forward strand.
CTTGCCTGCCTGGACTGGGGGATGGACATGCTTCAAATTGTCTTTCCTGTCGTGGCAGTTGTAACAAAGCTGCGATACAGGGTCCGGGATAGGTTTGAACTTATGTTTTCCCGTTTCCTTGTGGCAGAAGGTGCATTCACCCGCGGCAACGGGACCATGGATGAATTTGTCCTTCCCCATTTTGCTGTGGCATTTGCCGGTAACGCAACTCGTTTTGCCCGCCTCCGCTCTTGCTGCCCCTCTTCCAGGCCCAAGAAGAAAAACAAAGAAAACCGCCAACGTCACTGCTGCACTGAGGACAACGCTGCTACG
>JAKAEG010000129.1 GCA_021819985.1 Nitrospirota bacterium
GTGTTTGGCGGCGTTTCCCAACTGTCAGAGGAGGCAAAAGACCCGTCCAGCGAACTCAAGATAGCCATAGCGGGCCCGTTGAGCAGTGTGGTCCTGGCGGGCTTCTTTTATGGGCTAAGTCTGCTGACGGGACAATTCGCGCGCCCTATCGTGGTTGCGGTTTTTTCATATCTGGCCATCATAAACGCGGCCCTGGCTGTTTTTAACCTTATCCCCGGGTTCCCGCTTGACGGGGGCAGGGTTCTGAGGGCCATATATTGGGCGAAGAAAGGGTCCATTCAGAAGGCCACCAAACTTACCTCGGATATTGGAAAGATCTTTGAGATATTCATGATCATCTGGGGTGGCCTTCAGGTGCTTGCCGGGGCCCTTATCGGCGGCCTTTGGCTTGTATTCATCGGGATTTTCCTGAGGAGCGTGGCCCAAAGCGGCTATAAGGAAGTGGTCCTGAAACACATGCTTGAGACAACCCGTGTGGGCGACATAATGGTGCGGGAGGTTGTGAAAGTGCAGCCCCAGGAACCCCTGGACAAGCTGATAAAGGATTATTTTCTCCATTACGGGTACAAGGGGTTCCCGGTGTTCGAGGGAAACGTGCCGGTCGGTATAGTTTCGATACATGACGTGCTCGGGATACCGGAGGACGTGCTGGCGGTCAAAACCGTGCAAGAGGTAATGACCCCGCTGGACGAACGGTCCATTATTTCTCCGGAGACCCCGCTTTCCGAGGCATTCGGGCGGATGCGGCAGGACGGCAGGTTCCTTGTCATGGATAAGGGGCGCTTCGCCGGTCTTATAACAAAGACAGGCCTGTTGAGGTTCCTTGAAATAAAAAAGGCCTTTGAAGAGCAAGAAGAAAGTTAAAGCAGGCGCGTGCCGCTGATGGCACCGATTTTTACAGTAAAAACCCTCCTTTGATATAATAGCCGCTATAAATCATGATCCGGGAAAGCAGAAACGATATGGGAGCCAACAACAAAAAGTCCCATTTAGGTTTCGTCAATGGCCGCTCCGGCATAAGGACGAAGTTTGTGGTCCTGCTGCTGGCCTGGATTTTTCTCTCTTTCGGGGGATTGGCTTTCGCGTTTTTTACCGGGAAACCGGGGACCAAGCTCTTCTTTTCCATTTATGCGGCCTTTGTGTCAGGCGCCGGTGTTGTGCTTGTCGTAAGGAAAATGCTTCTTGCCCCGCTGGCGGAACTTTCAATAAAAAACGGCATGCTGGCGGAATCAGAGCTTAATTACCGCACGCTCAGGGCCGAGAAGGAATTTTCCGAAGCCATATTCAACTCCACCGCAAGCGGCGTTGCCGTCCTCGATGAAAACGGAAGAATACTGAGAATGAACCAGGCCGGGCTGGCGATACTGGAATTGTCTTTCGGCGAGATTTCAGGCACATATATAGAATCCATCAGCGAAGGGCTGGATGAGATGAAAAAGATCATCCTGAATCTGAGCCGTGAAATAAGCATAAAGACCGTAAACGGGAAAATAAAACCCATTGGTTTTACGAATTCCCCGTTCCTTGACCACGAGGGGAAAGCCAAGGGGACGATCATCGTGTTCAGGGACCTGACTGAAATAAAAAAGCTCAGGGCGGAGATAAACAAGAAACAGCATTTCGAGTCCATGGGAAAGGTCATGGCCGGAGTGGCGCACGAGATAAGAAATCCGCTTTTCGCAATACAGTCGATCGGACAGATACTGGAAAGGGAGGTGCCTTCCGCCCGTCAGCAGGCCCTTATAAGCGCCATGCTTAAAGAGACCGGCAGGATGAAAACCCTCATTGAGGACCTGCTTTTCTATAGCCGCCCTTCAAAACTTGAGGTGGCCGGAATAGACCTGGATTTTTTTTTCGAGGACATCATTAATTCCCTCAGATTGGGAGGTTATCAGCCCAGGGTTTTATTGAGTTGTCCCGTTCCCGTGAAGATAATCGCGGACAGCGACAAGATGAGACAGGTTTTTTTAAACCTCATGGACAACGCGGCGGGGGCCTCCTGCAGCCAGGTGGACATAACGGCGGATCGGAAAAACGGCATGGCCGTGATAACCTTCCGGGACAACGGCAAAGCGATAGATGAGAAGGACATCGAAAAAATATTCGACCCTTTTTTCACCACGAAAAAAGAAGGCACCGGGCTTGGGCTTCCAATATGCAGGAAGATCGTGGAGGACCATAAGGGCCGGATCGAGATAAAAAGCGTCAAGGCGGAGGGCACGACCGTCACAATAGCGCTGCCCGTGGAATAAAAACCGCCTCTTCTAAATCAAAAGGGAAAGCTCCCCTGTATGCCCCCCAGGCCCTTGAAATCGTTTGAAGCGCGTAAGTTCTTCGCCTGTTTTTTGGGAGGGGTTACAGGTATCCCGCAGTCTTTGGCCTTATCGAGGAGGTCATTGATATCGAGCGGTTTTTCATAATAATGATATGCGCCATTGGCGTAAGCCGCCTCTTTCATTTCAGGCGTGCTGTAGGCTGTCATGATTATTACCTTTGGGGCCGGACTGTGGGCCTTTATATGTTCCAGAAGCTGCAGGCCCTCGAAGCCGTAAACGCCGCTTAAACGTATGTCCGCTATTACCAGGTCGATCTGGTGCGTATGGAGGGCCTCCTCGGCCTCTTCGATCTTTCCCGTCGTGATGACCGACACGGAAGGGCTGCTCAGAAGATGTGAAAGACTAAGGAGGATAGTGGGCTCATCGTCCACTATAAGCACTTTCTTCATTTCCCCTCCCCCTGCGCTCACGCGTATAAAATACATTGCCGTAACCGGTTTTATCAATAGTTTTTTTAAGACTGGCGAGGTGAAACCGCGCTATCTGATATAATTTTATTATGGCGGGAAATACGGAAAACTGCGGGGTCTGCGGCGCGCCGCTACAGTATGTGACCGTTTCCAAAGAGGCTTCCTGCTCGGTCTGCGGCCGGAAGGAAAAAGCACATATCGTCTGTCCTGGCAGACATTACCTTTGTGATTCCTGTCATGGCCTGGATGCAAAAAAAATGGTCCGGGAAATGTCGCTCCTCACATTGGAGACAGACCCGGTCCAGAGCGCGATGGCGATGTTCCACCAGCCCGTGCTGCCCATGCTTGGCTGTGAGCATGCCTATATTGCCGCCGGCGCGTTGATGTCTGCGATTAGAAACGGCGGGCGCGTAAGAATAAGCAACGAGGACCTGGAAGAAGCCTTTCAAAGACTGGGAAGGCAGGCCGTCGGCGGTTACTGCGGCCTGACCGGCGTGTGCGGCGTGGTGCCGGCTATAGGCGCCTGCGTATCGATACTCTATGGCTCAAAATGCGGCAGGGACATGGAGCAGAGGCTCACGATGGAGGCCACGGCAAGAGTGGCTTCCGAGATACTGGCTTTGACCGGGCCAAGCTGCTGTAAAGCTTACACGTTGGCCGGTCTGAATGTCGCAGTGGATTTTCTGAAAGAGGCTTCAGGTATCCTGTTGCCGGTCAGGGACAGGGCGCCCAAGTGCTTATGGAGCGCAAAACATCCGCATGGATGCAGGCGCGAAAGATGCCCTTACTTCGACGCTGAAAAGAGTGTCCCGTTTATTGGAAATCCGGCCCCCGGCGGGAGCTGTTGAAGGCCTTAATGCGTCCCGTGCGGACGCGGACCATTTAGCAGGCCGTTGAAAAACTCTATTGTGATTTTGTCTGTCATTCCCGCGTAGGCGGGAATCCATTTAAAAACAAGTCAAATTGGATGCCCGATTAATACCTCGGGCATGACGTCTTTAATGAAACCCGCGTTTTTCAACAGCCTGTTAGTTTAGAATAAAAAAGAAAAAAATCCCGTCAGATCAGGGGCTGGTTAAATTAAAGCCCGTATTCCTTCCATTTGCCGTCGACCAGATTTTTTATTTCAGGGGACATCTCTATGTCCGGCGGCCATTCGCGGGTAAAGCCCTCATTGGCCGTCTTCTTCGTGGCATCTATCCCCATCTTGCCGCCGTAGGCCGGTATGGGCGAGGCGTGCTCCAATGCGTCCAGCGGGCCCTCAACGATGACGACATCGCGCTTGGGGTCGATATTGTTGCCCAGCCTCCAGAGCACTTCGGACAGGTCCTGCACATTTACCCATTTATCCATGACCAATATGGTCTTTACAAAACCAAGTTGGCCCAGGCCCCATAGCGCGTACATTACCTTGCGCGCATGGCCAGGATAACGTTTGTCTATGGAAACAATGGCCATATTGTGGAATACGCCCTCCAAGGGAAGGTTCAAGTCGACTATTTCCGGGAGCTGTTTTTTTATTAACGGCAGGAATATGCGCTCGGTTGCCTTTGCGATGTAGCAGTCTTCCATTGGAGGCCTGCCTACTATTGTGGCCGTGTATATGGGGTCCCTGCGCATGGTTATGCAGGTAATATGAAATACAGGGTACATATCGGCAAGACTGTAATATCCGGTATGGTCGCCAAAGGGGCCTTCAAGCCTCTGCTCTCCAGGGTCGCAGTAACCTTCCAGCACTATCTCGGCATTGGACGGAACCTCCAGGTCCACCGTTTCGCATTTTGTCAGCTCCACGGGGGCTTTTCGCAGAAACCCGGCAAAGAGCATCTCGTCAATGCCTTCGGGCAGCGGGGCGGTCGCGGAATAAAGTGTCGCCGGGTCCGAGCCTATGGCGACCGCAACAGGCAGTCTCAGGCCCATCGCCGCCGCCTTTCTGTAATGCCTGGCCCCGTCCTTATGTATGTGCCAGTGCATGCCCGTGGTGTGCCCGTCGAACACCTGCATCCTGTACATGCCGCAGTTTCTCTCCCCTGTTTCGGGGTCTTTCGTAAAGACCATAGGCAGGGTGATGAACCTGCCGCCGTCAAGAGGCCAGGTCTTAAGCAACGGGAAAATGTCCAGCGTTGGGTTTTCCTTTATGACCACTTCCTTGCAAGGGCCGCTTTTCACATATTTCGGGATGAAATCGGCAAGCCTTTTCAGCTTTGGAAGGGCTTTCAGTTTTTCTATCAGGTTTACCGGGATATCGGGCTCCAGGAACTCAAGCATCCTTCCGCCTATCTCATCCAGGTTATCCACCTGGAGGGCAAGTTCCATTCGCTCGCGGGATCCAAAGAGGTTTACGGCACAGGGCACGCGGGAACCTTTCGGGTTTTCGAAAATAAGCGCGGGTCCTCCCGCTTTTATCACACGGTCGTTAATTTCGGCTATCTCCAGGTCCGGGTCGGCCTGGGCGGTGATCCTTTTCAAAAGCGAGCGCTTCTCAAGAGCGCTTATGAATTCTCTCAGGTCTTTGTATGCCATCTGGAAATTATAGGATAGAGGAGGGTGCAAAATCCAATGAGAGGGGTAAGGGTGTGCTTATAAGAGGGATGCCGGGTATAATAAATCGATATGCGTTTTGCGGTTTATCTCATTAAAAAACTCATTATCACCATATTTCTGCTCCTTGGGATTACCTTTATAACTTTTTCGCTCACGAGGGCGCTTCCGGGAGACCCCGCCCTGGCGCTGGTCGGGCAGAGGGCAAGCCCGGATGTCATAGCGGCCATTAGAAAACAGATCGGGGCGGACAGGCCTTTCATCGTCCAGTACCTGGATTATGTGAAGCTGCTTTCAAGGGGGCAGATGGGCCGGTCCTATTCGACAAGGAAGGAAGTCCTTGATGAGATCAAGACCAAATTCCCCAATACTCTGAAGCTGGCCTTGGCGGCGATGCTTTTGTCGGTGCCCTTTGGGGCGGGCCTGGGCTTCTGGGCGGCCATCAAACGCGGCACAAGGACCGATACGCTTTTAAGCTCGATAAGTATTGTGGGCATAAGCGTTCCGGTCTTTTTCAGCGGGATTCTGCTTATGCTCCTGGTGAGTCTCCGGCTTAAACTGTTACCGCCATCCGGGACGGGCGGCCTGCGTTTTCTGCTTCTGCCCGCCGTCACGCTTGCGCTTCCCTCCGCGGCCACCCTGGCCAGAGTAGCAAGGACCATGGTGCTCGATATCATGGACATGCCTTTCGTGAAGACGGCGAGGGCAAAGGGAATAGGGGAATGGCGGGTGAACGCGGTCCATATACTCAGGAATGCCCTTATACCGATCGTCACTGTAATGGGACTTGATTTCGGCAGCTATCTGAATGGCGCTGTGCTTACAGAAACCATTTTCGGATGGGACGGGATAGGCAGGTACGCCGTGGATGGAATTATGAGGAGGGACTATCCGGTTGTCCTTGGAACAATTCTGGTGGGGACGGCCGTTTTCATTATCGTAAACATGGTGGTCGATATCGCTTACCATGCGCTGGACCCGCGCGTAAGGGTCTTCAACAAGAAATGAGAAAATTCTTGTTTACAGGAAATATGGCCCTCAAGGGCAAGGTCTCGGGCATTGTTCTCATTCTCATAATGGCGCTGTCCGTCCTTGCGCCGCTCTTTTATCCGCACAGCCCGTCGAGGGTGGATCTGAACAGCCTCAAGGAAGCGCCTTCTTTTTTAACCGGGCATATCCTGGGCACGGACCAGGAGGGCAGGGACATTCTTGCCCGGCTGCTTGCGGGGGGAAAGGTCTCGATAGGCGTTTCTTTTCTGGCTGCTTTTTTTGCGATGACGGTGGGGCTTTCAGTTGGGCTGGTATCCGGTTACTTCGGCGGGAAGGTGGATGTCGCGCTTATGGCTGCCGTGGACCTTATACTGGCGTTTCCGTCATTGCTGCTTGCAATCGGGGTATCAGTAGTGCTGCCACCCGGAACGCTTACGGTCATGCTGGCGATAGCGTCTGTGGGATGGGCTTCATTTGCCCGCCTTGTAAGAGGGCATGTGCTTTCAGTAAGGGAGGCACAGTTCGTGGACGCGGCAAGGGCCATCGGGGCATCCGGGCCGAGGATACTGTGGGCGCATATTCTTCCCCAATGCATTCCTCTTGCCCTGACGCTTATGGCCGTAAAGCTTGGAGGCTACATCATAACGGAAGCCTCGCTCAGTTTTCTGGGTTTAGGTGCCCAGCCGCCTAATGCGACCTGGGGGGCCATGATAAGCCAGGGTATAGCTTATATATATGCGGCGCCGTGGATTGCCGTGCTGCCGGGGCTTGCGATAGCACTGACGGCATTCTGTTTCAATGTGCTTGGCGAGGCGCTCGCCGATTCAGGATATGATTTGAAAACAGGGAAGTTTTAGGAGAAAGACCAGGTAAAAAAATAAAAAACCTGGCAAATCAAAGACCGGCCTCTTTCTCGTCCTCTTCCTGCTCTGTCTTGCAGGCTATACACATTGTGGTTACGGGCCTTGCTTTCAATCTTTTGATACCGATCGGCTCTCCGCAGACGTCGCATATGCCGAAGGTCCCGCAATCTATCCTGTCGATGGCCTCTTCGATCTTCTTCAGAAGCTTCTGTTCCCTGCCCCTGAGCTGGAGCATAAAACTGCGGTCGGTCTCGGCGGAGGCCTGGTCCCCAAGGTCCGAAAATGCGGTCTGCTCCGGCAGAACATTGATCGCCACCTCGGCTTCAGAAAGTATGATCTCTTTCTGCTTGAGGAGGTCGCATTTGATATCCTGCAGGTGTTCCTCTCTCACGGAAAGGCTCTTTTTTCCGGCGGGGCTGACGTTTTCCCCCGCACCGTTATTTTTTGGGGCCCCGGTATCTTTTTGAGCATTGTCCGGGAGGACCGGTTTCTTTTTCTGAGATGACATTTTCAAAAAACCTCCAGTAGGTTCTTAAGATTAAAGGATAACAAAACCAGCATTTTTCAGTCAAACGCCCGGAAGTCTTTTACTTCCGTAATTTTTATTTCCGTACCTGGCCTGAGGCGACCTTTGAAAAATTCACCTTCAGTTCATACAGCAGGCCGGCCATGCCCTTTTCCTCCTCAGGTGAAAGATTGCCTTTGGTTTTTTCCTTGAGCATGTCAAGGGAGTCTATGATGTATTTTGCTTCCGGAAGGTTGGGTTCCGTGGGGATCTCCCCAAGCCCCAAGGTCATATAAACCATCCCGGCCAGGTTCACAACAAAGGAAAGGAAATCAGGGCCATTTTGCCCGTGAAAGTGCTCTTCCCCATGACTTTCATTGCTTTCCTCATGGCGGTCTTTTTCTTCATGCTGATGAGGGGAAACCCGTTCTTCTTTTGCGGCAGGCGCAGTTTTAGCCCTGGCCTCCGCTTCCGCCTTTAGGTTTCCTTGTGAGTCCATACTGCGTTTGTCCCTGATCTCAAATTTTTCTTCCATGGTTTTATACTTTATAAGAACATTCCTTTCCTGTCAATTTGACATGGGACCTATCTCAAAATTGCTTTCGGCTGCAAGAGGCTGAAATCGCGGCATACGGCGTCGAAAAAGGAAAATCGTCATGGGCGCAGCGACGGCTGTTCGGCCTGGGAAAATAAGTGATTCAAAGTGGATGCCCGATTAAGGTCCTCGGGCATGACGTCTTAAATCTTTTGAGTCATTCCCGCATGTTGTAAGCGGGAATCCATTTTGACGTTGCGCCTCCGGGCGATTTCCCCTTTTCTCCCCTGTCCAGAAGAAATCGCT
>JAKAEG010000130.1 GCA_021819985.1 Nitrospirota bacterium
AGTGATGTGGGGCGGAGAAGTCTTTGAGACACCGGGTCCCCCAAAAAAAACGGTAAAAAGAGAAACAAAAAATAAGGCTATATCGTATGACCTGACCGGTTATGCGGCTGACCCGGAGCAGGCCCCCATGAAAGAAAAAATTGAAGAAATTAAAATCAAAAATGTCCCTTCGCCGGTTTTTTCCGATGGACTGGCCCAAATAAGACAGACAGGCGGATACGGGGCTTTTCTCCTTCACGCGCCCGCGCTGTCCGCCATGGAATTTATTCTGGCCGCCATACAGAACGGGATTTTTTTAAATCCTGGACAGAATAGTGCGGGGACTGCCGGAACCGGGGTAATTGTCACTTGCCCAACCCGGTCCTGCTTAAGCGAATATGAGGCCGCTTTCGCGCCAGTTTTCGGCGGCAGGCTCTGCCTGCTGCACGGCGGGCTTACTCCTGCCCAAAAAAGGCTCGCATATGCGCGGATATTGAAAGGGGAGGCCGATATTGTGTTGGGTACCAGGGTCGCTGTATTCGCCCCCCTGAAACACGTGTCCCTCATAGCTGTTACCGGTGAAGAGGACCCGAACTACAAGAACCAGGAAGACGTAAAGTACGGGGCCAGAGAGGCGGCCGTGATGAGGGCCTGGCTGGAGAAGGCCCGCATTATTCTTTCCTCTGAATGTCCATCCGCTGAATCGTACATGAACACGCTAAAGGGCAAATACAGATATATCCGCCTTGAAGGGCAGAGACCCCATGTGCGGCTTATCAGGGACCGCCGGAAAAATCAGGAGAACAAAAACGCAAACAAAGTAAAAGCGCCTCTGATGAATAAGACTCCTGCCTATCTTATTGACAACACTGTAAAAGACGCGCTTTCAAATGCGCTCAAAAAAGGTAAAAGTGCATTGCTTCTGGCCAACAGGCAGGGGCATTCGGTGCCGTATTGCGAGGAATGCGGCCATTTCGAGCGCTGCCCTTCCTGCGGCACCGCTCTGGTATTCCATAAAAAAGGAGCGCTCTTATGTGATTACTGCGGACATTCTCAGGATTGCATGCCCGAGACCTGCGGCAAATGCGGAGGGCACTCGCTAAAACCATTGGGCGCGGGTATAGAAAGGCTTGCGGAGGAAATTAAAGAGCTGCTTCCCATGGCGTCCGTGCGGACCGGAGGCAGGAAAGGACAGATAGAGGACAAGGCAGAGGAAGAGACCGGGGATGAGGCCATGATCTTCCTGGGGACTAAAAACATATCAAAAGAAGCCATGACCTCAGGGGCCGGCGCAGCCGCCCTGATACATCCCGAGTCCGCTTTTTTCAAGCCTGGATTCAGGGCAAGAGAAAGACTTTTTTCGGAGATAAACCACATCGCGGGAAGACTTTCTCCCGGCGGGGTCCTGTACATACAGACACAAACGCCGGAACTGTTTCAGGCCATGAAAGACCTCGATTACGGAATATTCATCGAGACCGAACTGGAAGAAAGAAAGGCCCTGGGCTATCCGCCTTTTTCCAGGCTGGCCCAGATAAACATCAAGCCTGAAGGCAAAGTGGCCCTTTCAATGCCGAAATTAGGGAGCATGCCTGAAATTGACGGGGTCGAGGTGCTTGGGCCGGTGCTAAAAAAGGACGAGAGGGGTAAAAAGTTCCATTCCATTTTAATAAAGGCCCCATCCGCCCAGGCGCTAAGGAATGCGATCACAGCCACTCTTCGATCAATTAAATCCGGCAAGGTCACGGTCGATATAGACCCGGTGTAACAGCTCTTTCTGAGATAATTAGATAATTTCTGTTGCTAAAGCCTATTTTCCGCAGCAAAAATTATTAGTGGGGGGTAAATATTGGGAGGTGTTGCTACGTCTAATAGCCGTCATTCCCGAGGTAGTAATCAGGAATCCAGTGACTTTTTTGTTTTAAAATCAAAGGCAACGTCGCTGGCCAGACTTGATTTTTTTACGGATAAAATCGGGCGCTTAAGACATGCGGGAATGACGAACGAGAGGAATACCGGCAAAAAAGGAAATGGCAAAGGACTGAATTTCTTTCGCAAAATTTAAATGAGCTTTATATCCCTTGCCGCTCCCAGGACCCTTCTGGCCTCATCCACGTCCTCTTTAATGGCGGCCTTGAGGGCCTCCGCTGAGGAAAACTTCTTTTCGTCCCTGATCCTTTTTACAAAATAGACAGCCAGGTCCTGTCCAAGGATGTCTCCCTTGAAATTCATTATATGGACCTCCGGGGAAAGCCTGCCTCCGTTAAAGGTCGGGTTCGTGCCGATGTTCATGACCGCGTCGTACATTTTTCCGGCGAGCTTCGTTTTTATGGCGTAAACCCCCTCCTTGGGAATGAGTTCATGAGGAGACAGAATATTGGCCGTCGGATAACCAAGCAGTTTCGAACCCCGGCCCGCGCCCTTCTCCACTTTGCCCTCTATCATGTATGCCCTTCCAAGCAGGGCGGACGCTTCGTATACCTTTCCCTTTTCAAGCAGGCCCCTTATGCGGCTGCTGCTTACGACCTGTCCTTTCATACGGACGTTCCTGACCACGGTGAGCCTGAACCCGTATTTCCTGCCTCTGTTTCTGAGCAGGTCCGTAGTGCCCTTTTTGGCCCGCCCGAAGGCGTAGTTATGGCCCACCACTATCCAGACCGGATGCAATTTCTCCACAAGCACGCGCCTTATGAAGTCGTCCGGCTCAAGCCCTGCAAACTCCCGGTTGAAATTGATGAGCAGCAGCCGCTCTATCCCCAAATGCCCCATAATGCGCGCCTTTTCCTCCGGAGGAGTCATAAGGCTTGGGGCCTTTTCCGGGGAGAGCACTTTGATCGGGTGGGGATCGAAGCTCATGGCCATGGAACTTCCCCCGGTCTCTCTGGCCGCCTCTATCACTTTTCCCATTATCCGCTGATGACCGATATGCACCCCGTCAAAGTTCCCTATGGTCAGCACCAGATTGGGCCAGGTCTTTTTTACACCCTCAAGTCCCCTGATTATCTTTATGCCCAATTTTTATTTTTCTCTTATCGTTTTCAATTGGGAAAGCTCCTCAAAAATGCGTTCTGCCTGCCATTTTGTCTCTTCAATGCCGCCCTGGTTATTTATAACATAGTCGGCCCTGGCCACTTTTTGCAGAAGGGGCATCTGCACGGAAAGCCTCTGCCTGACGCTTGCGGGGGGTATGCCCTGCGCCATAAGGCGCGCCAAAGCGGTCTTTTCGTCCACAAACACCGTTATTACCCTATCGAACATGCCTTCGTATCCCTTTTCATATAAAAGAGGTATCTCGACAACGGCTATAGGGAACGCCCCGGAATTTTCCGACAATATTTTATTTATTTCTTTTATTGCAAGCGGATGAATGATGCCTTCGACCATGCCCCTCATTTCGGGGCTGGTGAATATCAGGCCGGCCAGTTTTTTTTTCGAGAGCTTTTCCTCTTCAAATACACTATCCCCAGCGGTCTCTTTTATTTTCCGGAGCACTTCCGGGTCTTCCAGGAGGTCCGCCACTATCCGGTCCGCGTTTATGCAAAGGGCCCCCATTTCCCTGAAAATTGAAAGCACGCGGCTTTTCCCGCTGCCGTAATTTCCCGTTAAAGCCACTTTGACCATACGCTATTATACAGAAAACAGCATGCCCCGGCGGCTGAAATCCCTCTCTAAACCTTGAAAATTGACGGGCCATCCTATATCTTTAAAGTATCAATAAAGAGGCAGAGGGCCCCTGTTTTCCATCTGGGAAAAAATAAAAAAACGTCTTTTCACTTTTCGAAGGAGGATATTTATCATGGCTATAAACCAAATGGATATAAAACAGTTTGTCACCGGAAAGGCGATGGACGCCAGGGCCGGAGCAAGAGACCTCCTTAAGGCGGGCACTGACAAAAAAAATCTCCTATTGATAAAAATGGCCCAAGCCCTCCTGGACAAAGGGGCAGAGCTGATAAAGGAGAACGCGAAGGACGTGGAGGCCGCCCGCCGCAAAGAGCTTTCAAAGGCAATGCTGGACAGGCTCACGCTGACGGAAAAACGGATAAAAGAAATGGCTTGCGGGCTGGAAGAGGTAGCGGCCCTGCCAGATCCCGTAGGCGAGGTCCTCCATTTAAGGCCGCGGCCAAACGGCATGCAGGTAGGAAAGATGCGCGTGCCAATAGGCGTGATAGGGATAATCTATGAGGCCAGGCCAAACGTCACGGCGGACGCCACCGCGCTTTGCCTCAAGGCCGGTAATGCCGTCGTGCTCAGGGGCGGCTCAGAGGCCATAAACTCAAACCGCGCAATAGTGAATATCCTGAGGGACCAGGCGAAAAAAGAGGGCTTTCACGAGGGGATAATAAATTTCATAGACATACCGGAGCGGGAAGCCGTTCTGGAGATGCTCAAGCTGGAGGGGATAATCGACCTTATCATCCCCAGGGGCGGTGAAGGCCTTATCAGGACTGTCACGGAAAATTCCAGGATCCCCGTGCTAAAACATTACAAGGGCGTCTGCCATGTATTTGTGGACAGGGACGCGGACCTGATAATGGCCAGGGAGGTCTGCCTGAACGCGAAGGTCCAGCGCCCCGGCACCTGTAACGCAATGGAAACCATGCTGGTTGATGAAACGATAGCGGAGGGCTTTCTGCCGATGGCGCTAAAGGCCATGGAGGAGAAAGGCGTAGCCATAAACGGAGACAAAAGGACAAAAGAGATATACCCGGCCGCGCAGGAGGTCAGCGAGGATGATTACTATAAGGAATACCTCGATCTGATCCTGAACGTCCGTGTAGTGGCGGGGATGGATGAGGCCATGGCGCACATCGCAAAATACGGCTCCGCTCACACGGACTCCATAGTGACTATGAATTATGAAAAAGCGATGAGGTTTTTAAGGGAGGTGGACTCCTCCGCCGTCCTGATTAACGCCTCGACCAGGCTGAATGACGGCGGACAGTTCGGGTTAGGCGCGGAGATAGGCATCTCGACGGACAAGATACACGCACGCGGCCCCATGGGACTTGAAGAGCTGACCTGCACGAAATTCATCGTGCTTGGAAGCGGGCAGATAAGACAGTAAAACGACAAGGCGCTTAAAAATAAAAAGGGGCTCGTAATAAATTTTCATGGGTAATGGCCTTTATCCGTCATGCCCGAGGACCTTAATCGGGCATCCATTTTCACTTGGATTCCCGCCAAAGACATGCGGGAATGACGACACAGAATGTCGAAGCATTTTGAGATTTAATAAAAATAAAATTAAAAAAATCGTGGGGAGGTAATTCAGGGGTGTTGACCGATCGCGAACTCAAAAGGTATAACCGCCAGATGCTGATGGAGGGCTGGGGGGAAGACACACAAAAAAAGCTGAAAAACTCAACGGTGTTCATTGCCGGGGCGGGGGGGCTTGGCTCGCCGGTTGCCATATACCTGTCGGTTGCGGGCATCGGGCATATCAGGATATGCGATTTCGATTCTCCGGACTGGTCAAACCTTAACAGGCAGGTGCTCCATAGCCCGGCGAGGATAGGCATAAACAAGGCGGTCTCCGGGAAAATGACGTTAAACGAGCTTAACCCGGACGTGGAGATCACCGCGTTTACTGAAAAGATAACCAGCGAATCTGTTGACGAGCTGGTGGGCAATGCGGACATAATCCTTGATTGCATGGACAACTTCCCCACCAGATACGTCCTTAACGAATCCGCCATGAGAAAAGGCATCCCCCTTGTTTTTGGGAGCATCTGGGGAATGGAGGGCAGGCTCAGTTTTATAAAAGCCCCGGAGACCCCCTGCCTCAAGTGCATTTATCCTGAAGCGCCGCCTTCAGAGGTGTTCCCGGTTGTTGGAGCAACCCCGGGCGTAATAGGCTCTCTGCAGGTGCTTGAAACTCTGAAATACCTGACCGGCATCGGCGAAAACCATAAAGGCAAGCTCCTTGTATGGAACGGCTATAAAATGGATTTCAGGAGCTACAAAGCCCACAAGGACCCGGAATGCGCCTCTTGCGGTAAAAATTGAACGAACTTTCTTTGGATCTGGCCGAAAACATAAAACGCCTGGAAGCCATCGACAAGGCGCATGTGTGGCATCCCTTTACCCAGATGAAAGACTGGGCGGAGGGCAATCCGATCATGATCACGGAGGCCAGGGACTGCTTCATAAAAGACATCCGTGGCAGATGGTACCTGGACGGTGTGTCCTCGCTGTGGGTGAACATCCTTGGCCACAGGAGGAAAGAGATAAACGAAGCCATCTCGGCACAGCTTGAAAAGGCCGCGCATACCACCCTGCTTGGGCTGGCGAACGAGACATCCACGGAGCTTGCGGGCAGGCTTGCCTCTCTTATGGATGACCGCTTCGGTCCATTCACAAACCGGGAAGATAAAAAACTTTCCCGCATATTTTACTCCGATAACGGTTCCACGGCCGTCGAGGTCGCCCTGAAGATGGCCTTCCAGTACTGGCAGCACAAGGGAGAAAAGGAAAGGTCACTTTTCGTATCGCTTGAAAACGGCTATCACGGGGACACACTTGGGGCCGTAAGCGTTGGAGGGGTGGGTATCTTTCATGACACATTCAAACCGCTTCTTTTTGGCGGCTTGAAAAAACCCCCTTCTCCATATTGTTACAGGTGCCAAATGGGACTTGAAAAAAGATATCCAGACTGCGGGATTGCCTGCACCGGCCCTCTTGAGGAACTCTTTAAAACACGAGGGCATGAGATCGCGGCCTTCATCCTTGAGCCAATGGTGCAGGCCGCAGGCGGCATCATCATATTTCCTCCTGGTTACCTGAAAAAGGCAAAAGAGCTTTGCGAAAAATACGGGATCCTGTTAATAGCTGACGAGGTGGCCACAGGATTCGGAAGGACCGGAAAGATGTTTGCCTGCGAGCACGAGGGTGTTGTCCCCGACATAATATGCCTTTCAAAAGGGATAACAGGCGGTTATATGCCCCTTGCCGTGACTATTACCAATAATGAGATCTACGGGGCCTTTCTTGGCGAGTATGATGAGCTGAAGACTTTTTTCCACGGGCATTCCTACACCGGAAATCCCCTTGCCTGCCGGGCGGCCCTGGCTGTACTCGATGTCTTCAGAAATGAAAAGATCATTGAAAAAGCGCTCCCCCCGAAAGTCAGCCTGCTTAAGGATGCACTCAGGCAAATAAGCGCTCATGAAAATGTGGGTGAGGCCAAAAATCTGGGCCTTATGGGCCGGATAGAGCTTGTGGCGGACAAACACGGGAAGACACCGTTTCCATGGGCAGAGAAAACGGGCTGGAAAGTTGCCCTTCATGCGCTTGAAAAGGGGCTTTTCATCCGCCCGCTTGGAAATGTGATCGTCATTATGCCTCCCCTGTCCATAAGCAGCGAAAATTTGCGCAGGATGATGGAAACAATACACGAGTCCATTATTCATGTTCTGGGCGGATAAAGACCGGCTCCTTAAATAGACGATTTTAAAAATAAAAATTTAATATTTTGTTAATATTTTGGTTTATTTTTAATATGTTATATTCACATAACGGCAATAGGGGCGTATAATGTTTAAATCCGGACATTAGTTCCAGCGGATTTCTGTTCTGTGATGATTTTCTTTTTGAACGGGCTTGAAATAAATTTTCCCTAAGGAGGGGTCTTTTTGATGAAGCACTTTAGCGATGTTGTAGAGGCAAAGGGCTCTGTGCAGCTGAAAGA
Source organism: Nitrospirota bacterium (assembly GCA_021819985.1). Taxonomy (GTDB): domain Bacteria; phylum Nitrospirota; class Thermodesulfovibrionia; order Thermodesulfovibrionales; family JdFR-88; genus JAKAEG01. The sequence goes on from JAKAEG010000130.1 coordinate 7,670, forward strand.
CAAGGCGGCATTCATTGAAAACCTGGACAGCTATCTTTATGAGGCGGTATTCGAGCCTAACGCCGAGCGTAAGATAGCCCTTTTGACCGCGATAAAGGAGGCCGCAAAGGCGGAAGGCGTCATCCCCTGCTCTATCCATGATTTCTATATGGAAATGGGCAGAAATTACACCGGAATAACGGTGCCCGCAATTAATATTCGAGGGCTGACATACGATGTGGCCAGAGCGATATTCAGAAAGGCACTCGAGCACAAGGTTGGCGCGTTCATATTCGAGATAGCCCGCTCCGAGATCGGGTACACGAAACAGAGCCCGCTTGAATATTCTACCGTGGTACTGGCAGCCGCCCTGAAGGAAGGTTTTAAAGGCCCCGTTTTCATCCAGGGAGACCATTTCCAGTTCTCGCTCAAAAATTACCAGAAAGGCAAGGAAGGCGAGACGGAATACATAAGGGGTCTTATTAAAGAGGCCATAGACGCCGAGTTCTATAACATAGATATTGACGCCTCAACATTGGTTGACCTCTCAAGGCCCGCGGTAAAGGAGCAGCAGAGGCCGAATTTTGAGCACACCGCGATGCTGGCGGAGTTCATAAGAAGCAATGAGCCCTCCGGCGTAAATGTTTCGATCGGCGGCGAGATAGGCGAGATAGGCGGCAAGAACAGCACTCCGGATGAGCTTGCGGCATACCTGGAGGGTTTCAATGAGAGCTTCAAGGGCAAAGACGGCCTGAGCAAATTGAGCGTCCAGACGGGCACGTCGCATGGAGGCGTTGTGCTTCCCGAAGGCACCCTTG
>JAKAEG010000131.1 GCA_021819985.1 Nitrospirota bacterium
AATCTAATGAATAATATTCGCTCGCTAAACCTTCGGTCACGCTCGCTATCCATTTCAGCCTTTCACCACGCCCATTGGTTCCAGTTTGACCACTTTCCTTGAAAGGCCGGCCCCGTGGACAACGTCCACCACATTTGATATGTCCTTATAGGCCTCTGGCATCTCTTCGGCCAGGGTGTGCCTTCCGGCTGACATCACGATTATCCCTCTGGCCTCAAGCTCTTTATCGATGGACCTGCCCCTGGCCCGTCTCATGGCTTCATGCCTGGAAAGCATCCTTCCCGCGCCATGGCATGTAGAGCCCCATGTCTCTTCCATCGCCTTTTGAGTGCCAAGCAGAACGAAAGAGGCCCGCCCCATGTCCCCCGGCACCAGGACTGGTTGGCCGGTCTCCTGGTAAATAGCGGGGAGATCTGGATGGCCGGGAGGAAAAGCCCTGGTGGCCCCTTTTCTGTGGACCGCCAGTTTCATTTTCCGTCCATTCATTACGTGCTCTTCTATTTTTGCCACATTATGCGCCACGTCATAGACCAGCTCCATGCCAAGGTCCACGGGCCCCATGCCCATCATCTTCATGAAGGCCTCTCTCGTCCAATGCATTATCGCGTGCCGGTTTGCCCAGGCATAATTTGCCGCCGACCGCATCGCCCCAAGGTAATCCCTGGCCTCTTTGGAATTTACAGGAGCGCAGGCAAGTTCCCTGTCCGGCAGACTGATGCCGTATTTTTTTATTGCCCTTTCCATCACTTCCAGAAAATCCGTGCATACCTGGTGGCCAAACCCCCTGGACCCGGTGTGTATCATTACTGTCACCTGGCCCTTGAAAAACCCCAGCTTCCGGGCGGCCTGCTCATCGTATATCTCAGCGACCTTCTGGATCTCGATGAAATGGTTCCCTGAACCCAAAGAGCCTATCTGGGAGCGGCCCCGCTCACGCGCCCTGAGGCTTACAAGAGAAGGGTCGGCCCCTTCCATTGCTCCGCCCGATTCGGTCCTCTCCAGGTCCGTAAGGCTTCCCATGCCTTTTTTTACGGCCCACCGCGCGCCCTCGGACATCACCTTTTCCAGTTCCCCCGGTTCCAGCCGGAGCTTGCCCTTTGAACCCACCCCAGAAGGGATATCCCGGTACAGGACCGCTAAAAGCTCCCGGAGCTTCGGGCCCAGCGTTTCCGCGTTGAGATTGCTCCTTAAGAGCCTCACTCCGCAATTTATATCGTATCCCACGCCGCCAGGGGAGATAACGCCGTCTTCCATGCCGAAAGCGGCCACCCCGCCTATGGCAAACCCGTATCCCATGTGGATATCCGGCATGGCAAGAGAGACTCTGACTATACCCGGCAGCATCGCGACATTCGCCACCTGCCGGATCGCCTTCTCTTCCAGTCCCGCGCCAAGCGCGGCATCCAGGTAGATCATTCCCGGCACTTTCATTCCGGGCACATAGGTGTCCGGTATCTCTACCCGGAATTCGTCTATTCTCTTTAAAGCCTGGACCGCCATTTTTATTTCTCCCAGAATTTATTTTGTTTTTTCTTCAAATGTCGAATATTACATCGAGGCTCCACAGACCGTCTTTCTTTTCGACAGCCAGACCGTGATACGTCGCCGCTTTTATCAACAGTCCCCTTGGATGCCTGTCCGGGTCGAAATCCTCCCCGTATACTTTTGCCTTCAACCTGCCCTGCCCCGTATCCTTCATCTCGAACTCTTTTATCTCCACCCTTTTCCCCATGAATCCATACGCGTCAAAATGAAATACCAGGCCGTTCAGAAAACCCACCAGAAGCCCCTCCGGGCTTTCGCCGTCTGCCGCCACATCGATCGAGCTTTTTTCCCGGACCAGGTCAAGGTCTGTAATAAGGCTGTACATGCCGGTTGCCGCGGCCTCAAACGCCTCTTCCAGATTTTCTCCGCTGGCACGGATGCCTGCGTCTCCGGATATGTCCAGCGCCTCATAATTCATAGCCAAAACTATCATGCCTCTGAAATGGAGTCAAGAAACGCGGACCCCTTTCAAATCAAATTTAAGATTTTGATATTCGAACATAAAAAAAACATTCCTCCGGCCTTTTCCCCTTTTTTACAAATATCAAATGAGTTATAAATAGAATTCTCTTGCTTTTTCATAGTTTTTATTAATAATAAGGTTATTGCTTCGAAACTCGTTTATCGTAAAATGTAATAGAAGAACGGGCGAATGGCAATGGATTGGTCCAGCGCGCAAAATTCTACAACGAGGGGGACGTAGATTTTGAAATCTGGAGATAGCCGCTCCTCAAAACCCGCAGGCAAGAGGTCCGAAAGCAGGAAGATGATCACAGAACAGGTCAGCCTTATACCCCTTGATAACACCGGAAAAAAGGAAGTGTCCAAAAAAGAGGGGGAATCGATGCAATGCGTCACCTTGAACACCAGTGGTTCCGGGGTAAGCGTTTATATTGAAAAATCCCTGCAATCCGGTTCCCGGTTCATCATTTACTCCGGTAAATTATGGGATGTCCCCAAAGAGGGGATCGTCAAGTGGTGCACCAAGATAGCCTCCGGCCTTTACAGGGCAGGCATCTGCCTTGAGAAGAAATGGCCCGGCCGGAAGGCCCTGTCATGCGCGGAAGAGTCTGAAAAGTTTGAAGGGCCTGAGAAAAAATCATAGAGTTTTCCAACAGCCTGTTAGATTAGAGCCTTCCCGACCGGATTATGGATATTATCAGCCAGATCCCGAATATCCCCGCAAAGAAAAAACTCAGGAACCCGAGGACCGAAAACCCGAATATCGTTGGCGGCACCCTCATCGCGTGCATTATGGAACCGCTTATTATCATCGCGCTTACGACCATCGCGAAAGCCACGCGGTTCGTGGAGCGGTCCATGTCCTTTATCAGGTTTTCAAGCCCAAGGTGATGCAGCTTCATGTGGATATCGTTTTTGACTACCTTTCTTATGATCTGCTGAAAATACCTTGGAAGAAAAAAGGCAAGTTCGCCTGCCTCAAGCGCTTCGGTCCTTATTTTTCCGGCCACTCTTCCCGGACTGTATTTCTGTCTCAGGAGTTTCGTGGCATAGGGCTCCGCGGCGGCAAAAAAATCGAATGAGGGATCTAGTTTCCTCCCAATATGCTCCAGTATCAGCATGGCCTTGTTTATCAGCATAAGCTCTCCGGGTATGCGCATATTGAAGCGCATTGCGAGCGTAAAAAAGGTCGAAAGGTATTCAGGGAGGTTTATCTCCTGAAGCGTAAGCCCGTACATGGGCTCAAGCAGGTCGGCAAGCCTGGCCTTGAAATCCCTTCTTAAAAAATCGGGGTCAACGTCCTCCTGCACATATCCCAGGGTGATGTAATTGTCTATCAGCCGGTCGTAATCCTTGTTGATAAGGGCCACCAGGGTGCTTGCCAGTGCGTCCTTGACCTCGCTTGTGACCACGCCTACCATGCCGAAATCCAGAAAGGCCAACTGGCCTGAAGGCATTACAAATATATTGCCCGGATGGGGATCGGCATGAAAAAAGCCGTCCGTGAATATCATCTTGAAATACGCGTCCACTCCCAGTTTTGCCAGTCTTTTCCTGTCGGACCCCGCCTCCTCTATTTTCTCCAGGTCATCTATCCTTACGCCGTCTATGCGTTCCATAACCAGGACTTTTCCCGTAAGGAACGCTTCATGTATTTCCGGGAAATGAATATCGGGATCGCCTTCGAAATTCCGCCTGAACCTTTTGCAGTTCCTGGCCTCCTGTACGAAGTTCATTTCTTTTCTTACATTCCTGGCGAACTCATCCACAACGGCCACGGGATTGAAGAAACGGGTCCCGGCGACATGCCGCTCCATCAGGCGCGCTATCGTGGAGAGTATCTGGATATCGTCTTCTATGGTCTGATTGATCTCCGGGCGCTGCACCTTTATGACCACCCTTGAGCCGTCCATAAGCACCGCTGTATGGACCTGCGCTATGGAAGCCGCCGCTATCGGGGTTTCGTTAAAGCTCAGGAACATTTTTTCCATCGGCATCCGGAGTTCCTGTTCTATTACCCGCCTGGCCTCTGCGCCCGGGAAAGGCGGCACTTCGTCCTGGAGTTTTTTGAACTCATCGGCGTATTCCGGGCCCACGATGTCCGGCCTTGCGGAAAGTATCTGCGCCAGCTTAATGAAGGTGGGGCCAAGCTCCTCGAATGCGCGCCTCAGGTTTTGGGGCATTCCGGGGGCCCTCAGCGACGGCCATTGGCCGAATGCCCTCAGGCGGGACAGGAAAGGTATGTAGCGGCCCAGACGGCCTTCGTCCACCACGCGGCCAAAGCCGTATTTCAGGAAGACGTTTACGATCTGCTGCAGTCTTCTTGCCGTCTGGTATCGTCTGTGGAATCTAAAAAGGTTCAAGAAAGGGGTTTTTTTTCGGGTCGGCCATTGCGGTTATTACAGTTTCAAATTAACCTAAACTGCCGGCCCCTCTTCCTCTTCGCGCTCTGATTTTGCTTCAAATCTTTTGACCCGAAGGGACAAGCTCTGGACTTTCCTGTTAAGCGCCTCTACATCATCCTTCGTGGGAAGGTTCATTTTCTTGAGCGCCTTTTCAACAACATCACTGATTGACTTGTTAAACTCCGAAGTGCTTTTTTCGGCTATATCGGTCCATTCCCTTACGAGTTTCGCACCCTGTGACTGGCTGAGTTCGCCTTTTTTCACGAAATCATCGACAAGTTCACTGAACCTTTCCTGTATGCCAACCCCTGCCAGCAGCGTTTTCCTGATCATCTCGGTTATCATGAGAACCCCCCGCTAAAGGTTTTTATTTTTTTTAAAATTTTTATTCTCAGGTCTTTATCCTCTTTTCGACCATATCGTATACCTTTTGAAGGGCACTGTCCAGTTTTCCGATCTCTTTGGTCCCGCCCTGGGCCAGTTCGGGCTTGCCTCCGCCCTTGCCGCCCGCAAGCGCCGCAACCTCTGAAAGGATATCGCCTGCCTTCACTTTACCCACAAGGTCTTTCGTGACCGTCGCAAGCAGCGCGCCCTCGTCGGTGGCAAGCACTATGACTCCGGAGCCGATCCGGTCTCTAAGGCCGTCGGCCAGCTCGCGAAGCTCTTTCGGATTGAAATCCGATAACTTATGGGAGAGCACCCTTACGCCGTTTACCGGCTTTGCCATGTCAATGAGGTCTCCGGCAGCACCCCGTGCGGAAACGGCCCTGGTCTTCTGCAGCTCCTTTTCCACCGTTTTCATTTTTTCAAGCATCTCGCCCACTTTTTCAAGAGGCTTATCTGTCTTGAGGACCGCGGCGATCTCTTTGAGTTCGTTTCTCTTGGCCCGCATATAGTCCAATGCGGCCTGCCCGGTAAGGCCCTCTATCCTCCTTATTCCGGAGGCTACGGAACCCTCCCCAACAATGACGAACGGCCCTATCTCGCCGGTGGCCCTCACGTGTGTGCCGCCGCAGAGTTCTTTACTTACGGAAGGGACGCTTACAACCCTTACGTATTCCCCATACTTCTCGCCAAAAAGGGCCGTTGCCCCATGGGCTACAGCCTCCTCTACATTCATCTGCACGGTTTCCACGGGCAGGTTTTTCAATATCTCCCGGTTTACGATGTCTTCCACCTCTTCAAGCTCGTGTGCCTGGAGACCGGAAAAATGCGTAAAATCAAACCTGAGCCTCTCCGGCTCCACGAGCGAGCCCGCCTGTTTTACATGCTCGCCAAGGACCGTCCTCAATGCGGAATGCAGGAGGTGCGTCGCCGTGTGGTTTCCCATGGTGGCCTTCCTGAGGGTCTCATCCACCTGGGCCTCAACACTGTCCCAGACCCTCAGCCTGCCCTTTTCCACCTTTACATAGTGAGTTATGAGATCATCAAGGGGCTTTTTGGCGCCTGCCACTGCCAACGAGCATTTTCCGGAACGCATCCAGCCCTTGTCGCCTACCTGCCCGCCGCTTTCGCCGTAAAAAGGCGTTTTGTCCAGGATAACAAAGGCCTCTTCTCCTTCGTTTATCTCTTCAGCCACATGGCCGGCTTTTACAATGGCTTTCACTACGGACCTCGATGCCATGGTCTCGTAGCCCAGGAAATCGGTCGGCCCAAGCTCTGAAACAAGCTCTTTATATATGGAATCCGCCGCGCCCTCTTCCTGCACCCAGGACGCCCTTGCGCGCTCCCTCTGTGCCTGCATTTCGCGGGAAAAACCTTCCTCATCGATCGTAAAATTCTCCTCGGCGGCCACGTCCCGCACAATATCGAGCGGGAAACCGAAGGTATCGTAAAGTTTGAAGACCTCGATTCCGGGGACCGTTTTTTTGTTTTCCTTTTTCAGGGCGGCCAAAAGATCATCAAGCAGCCTCATGCCCTGCTCAAGGGTATTTGAAAATTTCTCCTCCTCGAACCGGAGGACCTTTTTTGAACGCTCGGCCTCCATTGCAAGCTCCGGGTATACCGAAGACATCGATGCGGGGACGGAATCAAGCATTCTCCAGAGCGCCGGGCCCTCGAGGCCCAGTTTCCTGGCGTATCTTGAAGCCCGCCTTATGATGCGCCTGAGCACGTAACCCCTGCCTTCGTTTGAGGGAGTGACCCCGTCCGAAAGCATAAAACTTATGGACCTCAGGTGGTCCGCAATAACCCGGATGGGCACGTTCGCTTTTGCGTCAACGCCGTATTTTTTGCCGGTGTGCGCCTCGATAGAGGCTATTATCTCCGAAAAAAGGTCTGAATCAAAATTGTTCAGCTTGCCCTGAAGCACCGCGGAGACCCTTTCAAGCCCCATGCCCGTATCTATGCTTGGCTTTGGAAGCGGGGTCAATGCTCCGGATTCATCTCTGTTGTACTGCATGAAAACGAGGTTCCATATCTCAAGGTACCTGTCGCAGTCGCATCCTGGCCGGCAGTCCGGTTTTCCGCAGCCGATACCCGGCCCCTGGTCTATGATTATCTCCGAGCAAGGGCCGCACGGCCCGGTGTCGGCCATCTGCCAGAAATTGTCCTTGGCCCCGAGCCTTACTATGCGCTCAGGGGAAATACCTGCCACTTCCTGCCAAATACCAGCAGCCTCATCGTCTTCTTCGTAAACCGTAACCCACAATTTTTCAGCAGGAAGTCCGAATTTTTGGGTAAGCATCTTCCAGGCAAATCCGATGGCGTCCCGTTTGAAATAATCGCCGAAGGAGAAGTTGCCCAGCATCTCGAAAAACGTGTGGTGCCTTGCCGTATAGCCCACGTTTTCGATATCGTTGTGCTTTCCGCCCGCGCGCATGCATTTCTGGCAGGTAGCAGCCCTTTTAAACGGGCGGGCCTCCTCTCCAAGGAACACGCGCTTGAACTGGACCATGCCGGCGTTCGTGAAAAGCAGCGAAGGGTCTCCCGCAGGAACCAAAGAGGAACTCCTCACCACCTCGTGGCCGTTTTCCCTGAAAAACTCCAGGAACGCCTTTCTTATTTCCGTGCTTTTCATTGACCCGCTGCGGAGGGGGAAATGAATTTTCTGGAAGTTATCCCCGTCGAGGACATCTCGGTGACCCGGCTGTCCGTAAAGAAAAGGTTTGTCTTGGAAATAGAGAGCGTGTCCTTGTAGACCCACTCCTGCCTGCTTTTACCATCGCTGGTAGGATGCAGTATAAGCACTTCGGACGGCGCGCCCCAGGCATATCTCACCTGGTCGGGAGTCATGCCCATAGCCACTTTTCCTTCCCTTATGAGCTTCTGGGTAGCTTCGGGATAGCCGCTTATCTCGGAGGGCGAATATCTTACTTCCTCCTGGCAGCCTAAAAGGGCGCTCATAAGAAACAAAGTGACCGCAAGAAAAAAGACCGACACCAAAATGCTCTTTGCTTTCATTTGCCTTCCTCCTCTAGTTTTAAAAAAATCTTTTTTATCGTTTGAGAAGAAAACCCCCGGCGGGCCAAGGCGCCGTAAAGCCTTCTCTTGCGCACCTCAGGACCGGCTTTTTCCAGGGTCCTCAACTTTTTCCGGGCCGTTCTCATGGCCCCATCAAATTCATCATACCCCCCAAGCGCCTCTTCGGCAAGACCCGCGGATATGCCTCTCTTAAGCAGATATCCAAAGGCGCCCCGCCTGCCCAATCCACGGTTTTCTCTTGCCTGCCTGGAAAGGGCCTCAGCAAGGGCTGAATCATTTATATAACCAAGTCTGTCAAGCTTTTGCAAGGCTTCATCGACCTGTTCCCCGGTGAAGCCCTTTAATCCCAGCTTTTCCAGTAATTCAGCGCTGCTTCTGTTTCTGTAGCTTAAAAGCCTGAGTGCGCAGCTGAAGGCGTTTTTTGTTTTTGCTTTTGGCAAGGCCATTTGTTTAAGGAGAGTAAAGACGCACCGTTCAGGTTTTTTGGTTTTTTTGAATCATCTCAGCGGGAGAACCGCTCAATTCCCATATCCCCCCCGCCTGCCTGGTCGAACATCTCCTTCGTATTGTGCACGCCCTTGACCTTGAGGTCCAGGTCATCC
>JAKAEG010000132.1 GCA_021819985.1 Nitrospirota bacterium
GTTCGATTGCATTATTGACCATGCTTGGGGCAACGGTGAGCCCGGCGTCGTCTTCATAGACCGGATAAACGAATCTAACCCTACGCCGAATGTGGGAGTGATAGAAAGCACAAACCCCTGCGGAGAACAGCCGCTTCTGCCCTATGAGTCCTGCAATCTTGGTTCCATCAACCTGTCTATGATGGTCAGGGATGGCGAGATGGACTGGGACGAGCTTGCCCGGGTCACGCGGCTTTCCGTACATTTCCTGGACAACGTTATAGAAATGAACAAGTATCCGCTGCCCGAAATAGAGCAGATGACCAAGTCCAACAGGAAGATCGGGCTTGGCGTCATGGGCTGGGCCGACATGCTCATAAAGCTTGGGCTCCCATACAGCTCGCCAAAGGCCTTGGAGCTTGCCCAGGAACTGATGGGCTTCATAAGGCGAAACGCAATGGATGAGTCCCACATACTTGCCGGGGAACGCGGCGTTTTCGCCAATTACGAAGGAAGCGCCAGGGAAGGCTTCCCCATCAGAAACGCAACCGTTACGACGATAGCCCCTACCGGCACCCTCTCCATCATAGCCGGATGCTCCTCGGGCATCGAGCCGTTGTTTGCGGTCTGCTATGTAAGAAATGTTATGGAAGGGACAAAACTGATAGAGGTAAACCCTCTTTTTGAGGAGATCGCGAAACAGCGCGGCTTCTGGTCCAGGGACCTCATGGAGAGCATCGCGGAGGCCGGAAGCATACATGAGTTTGACGAGATCCCAACCGATGTCAAGGAGCTGTTCGTGACGGCGCACGACATCACGCCGGAGTGCCACATACGCATGCAGGCCGCCTTCCAGCAGAACGTGGACAATGCAGTTTCCAAAACGGTGAACTTCCCCAAAGAGGCAACCAGGAAAGAAGTCGAGGAAGTCTACATGCTCGCTTACAACCTGGGCTGCAAGGGGGTTACCGTCTACAGGGACGGTTCAAGAGAGGGCCAGGTGCTCTCCACAGGAAAAAAGGAAAAAGAACAACATGAGGCGGAACCGCCCCAGGCCAAGGCTGAGGCGGCCAAGATAGCCCCCCGGAAACGTCCCGATTCCCTGGGCGGCACCACCAGGCGCATGTATACGGGCTGCGGCCGCATATACGTGACGATTAACGAGGACGCCCAAGGTAATTTCTTCGAACTCTTTACCTCAATGGGCAAAGCGGGCGGATGCGCGTCAAGCCAGTCAGAGGCGCTTGGCAGGCTCATATCCCTTGCGCTTCGCTCGAATATCGAGCACTATGAGATCGTAAAACAACTGAAAGGCATATCGTGCCATCAGCAGGTATGGGGAGCGGGTGGCAAGATACTGTCCTGCTCGGATGCCATTGCCAAAGCCCTGGAGATGTATCACATGAAAGAGGCGGAAGGCAACGGAAACGGCAATGGAAATGGGCATGGGAAAAAGGAAGACAATGTTCATGTCTATGAGGAGACTATGCTGATAGGGGCATGCCCCGAATGCGGCAGTTCGGTGGAGCACGAGGGCGGATGCGCGGTTTGCCATAACTGCGGGTTCACGAAGTGCAGCGGCTAGAAAAGAATGATTCCGGACAAGCCGGAATGACACTTTTCATACACCGTTAGAGTTTTTAAAAGCCATATTCAGTGAAAAAGTTGCAAGGCCTTCCCGTAATGATATCATTCAATTATGGGAAGGCTTTTTCATTTTTCTTCTTCCTTTTTTATCCGTTCCTGCCTGCTGCTGTTAGTACTGTCTTCCTGTGCGCCGGGGCAGATCTTCACAAAACGCGCCTTTTATAATGTGCCTTTAACCGATCAGTACACCCTCCTGGTCTATTCGGGTGTTTACGAGGCGCAACCGGGCAGTTTTATTGTCATGTGCCCCGGGCAGGGCGCCTACAAATTCCGGCCTTATCTCCCGGTATATGGATGGAAAGTCGTAAAGGATGTGCCAGGAGACAAGGCGATGAGCGTGGCCGGCCGCATTCTGGGTGTAAAAGACATCCGCACCTTGCGGGTGCAGGCCGTCATGAATAAAGGGGAAGAAATAGGATATCAGGTAAGCCCCCCGACCAAACCTCCCGGCTACAATATTGCCAAATATTACGAAATAAGCTATTTCCTTACAAAAGAAAAGGCCGTAAATATCCAGGTGCTCCCCTCGCCCACTTACCACGGATATTGATGCTCAAGGACAATTAAAGACATCTAAAATGGAAGTTTCTTTCTTTCCCGGCAATCGGTATTTTACTTCTCTGCCGGGATTTTCTTTGCCTTATTGCCTGCCTTATCGCCCTTTTTGGGTTCCCTAAGACCGTGCGCCTGTGCTATTTTAAAAGACCTAATTCAAAATCGATTCTGATGCGAAAGAGAGCGGAAATCGTGGCAACAATCTCATCTGGACAGGAGAGAAAAGGGGAAATCGCACGGAGGCGCAATAACGCCTGCGTTGAGAACGATTTGCCCCTTTTCGAAGCCGTATGCCGCGATTTCTTAAAAACTTCTTGCAGCCGGAAGCTATTTTAAAATAGGTTCCGGACACGCTTATGCCTGTGCTTGCAAGTTTAAACCCGCTCCCGTATATAATGGCCCACTTTCCGGCAATAGGGCTCTTTGCCCTTCTCGTGCTTGGAGGGCTGGGGCTGCCGTTTCCGGAGGACGCAACCCTTATCTTATGCGGCATATTCATAGCGACGGGAATAGTGCGGCCCGCCGCGGGGCTCATCGCCTCATATGCAGGCCTAATGTCGATGGATATCTTCCTGTTTCATATCGGTAAAAAATACGGCACCAAGGTCACCGCCAACAAGAGGTTCAGAAAAATATTGAACCAGGAGCGACTTTTGAAACTTGAGCAGAAATTTTCAAAATGGGGCATGTTTTTCCTCCTGCTGGGCAGACAGCTTGTGGGGCTCCGGGCGCAGCTTTTTCTGGTCTGCGGGACCCTTAACATGCCTTATATCAGATTCATTGCAGCCGATATGGCCTCCGCCGTTTTGACAATGGCCATAATGGTGGGCATCGGATATGCCGGGGGACACAGTATTAACGCCTTCTCCAGAAACATCCACAGGATCGGGGACGCAGCCGTCGCGCTCTTGGTAGTATTCACCTTTTTTTATTTTTTCTACAAATACATAAAACGCGGACGAACACCGGGTTAAGGGGCCAAAAAAAACAAAAAACTGCCTCTGGCGTTTTTTTAAAAGACTGATAGAATTCTTATCAGGAGAAATTACCAGGACTGTAAACAGTCAGGAGGCGCCAAGATGCCAAACAAAGGACAAAAACCCGGTAAAGGAACATATATGTGCACGGAATGCGGAGCTGAGCAGACCCTGAGGAAAGATACCGATGTCCTTGAGCAGTGCGGGTGCGAGGGCATGGAGTTCAAGAAAAAAGGAGAAAGAAAACAAACTGTTGGATCAGCGAAGAAATAGGCCGGCCCTGCCCTTTGAATCGATGGCAACCACAAAAAAAACAAAAAAACTGCGGGGGCGGACCTTCGCGGCAGTTCTTGTATTTTTCGTTCTCATGTCCGCATCCGTTAAAAAGAGCAGCGCAACGCAGAAATTGGAGGCGATCCATATGGCACAGACAGTCACTGCCAAAATGGAAATAAAGAGTTCCGCGTTCCAGGCCAACGGGTATATCCCTGAGCAATACACATGCAAAGGTGAAGACAAAAATCCTCCCCTGGAATTTGGAAGTGTGCCTTCGGACGCCAAGTCTCTGGCCCTTGTAATTGACGACCCCGACGCCCCCGGCGGCACATTTGTACACTGGGTTTTGTGGAACATATCTCCGGACACCAAAAAAATAGAGGCAGGCACAGTCCCGCAAGGGGCCCTTCAGGGACTGAACAGCTGGAGCAGAAACAGCTATGGCGGGCCCTGTCCGCCTTCCGGCACTCACCATTACCACTTCAAACTCTATGCCCTGGATTCAAAGATAACCCTGTGCCCCTCTGCCGGAAAAGAAGAGCTTGAGACCACGATGAAAAAACATATCCTGGCCCATTCGGAGATAATAGGGCTGTTTGAAAAATGAAAGCCTATCTGTTCAGGGCCGCCCTGTTATGTGCGGTCCTGATCTCAGCATGCGCTATGGGTCCCCGTCTCAGGACCGGGCCTGCGGGCCAAATCCCCATACACCAGCGTGGCGATCTGGTGCTGTATGGCGGCAGGTATTCAGAGGACCTCTATACCGTTGCGATCTTCGTGCTGAACGAAAGTCCATACCGCATAGTGCCCTACGCCCCTAAATTTGACTACAGAGTTATAAAGGATGTGGGCGCGCCCGAAGCGATGGATATGGCTGTTCGTTTTTTCAGGGCTACAAACCCGAATTTCTTGGGCACCACCAGGCAGGTTCGGGTGCTGGCGCCGGATGGCAAGATCATAGGCTACGAGATAAGGCCCCTTTATCAGCCGTTCGTCTATGGGTTCAGCGATGTCCTTGAGACAAACTACTGGGTCAAAGCTAAAGGGGTCGTGAACGTATTGATAGAAATACCCGCCGATTTAAGGCCGGAAAGACGAGGCGGCGATAATGAGCCATCTGAAAGCGGCAGGTGAGAATAGAAAAAACCTCTAATCCACAGCCAGAAAAGCACATTTGAGATAGGCGGTCTCTGGCATTGAAAGCAGCGCCGGATGGTCCCGGCCCTGGGAACGGACCTCAAGCAGGTCCAGTTTTCTACCCGCCGCGTGCTTCCGTGCTGCCTCCCTTAGCATTTCCATGAACTCCTCATGGCCAAGATGCCAGGAACAGGATGAAGTGGCAAGCAGGCCGCCAGGCTTTAGCAGCCGCATGCAAATGCCGTTTAAAAGCGTGTAGGCCTTAACGGCCTCTTTCAGTTTTTTTGCGCTTTTTACGAAAGCGGGCGGATCAAGCACTATGAAATCGTATTCTTTTTCTATTCTTTCCTCTGTTTCAGCCGTTTTGGCCCTTGCCTTTAAAAAGTTAAAAACATCTTCCTTGATGAACTCCATTCTTTCAGATACCCCGTTAAGCTCCGCGTTTCTTTTTGCCATTGCGAGCGCCTTTTCTGATTCATCCACACAGGTGACCATTCCGGCTCCCGCGTGGGCCAGGTGCACCCCCCAGCCCCCGGCGTAAGAAAAGAGGTCCAACCCGGTGCCTCCGCGGATAAGGGCCTTTATCGCGGTCCTGTTTTCACGCTGGTCCAGGAAAAACCCGGTCTTCTGCCCTTCAAGCGGGTCCACCTCAAACTTTACCCCCTCCTCTTCTATCACCGGCAGAGGATAAAGCTCTCCTTTCGAAATCTCCTTGTATAAAGGGAGCCCTTCAAGCATCCTGATCCGGCTGTCATTCCTTGACACAATGGCCCTGGGTGAGAAAAGACTGTCCAGGCTGTCAAGGACGGTATCCTTCATCGCTTCCATCCCCGCGGTGAGAATTTGGACGGCAAGGACATCGTTGTATTTATCGACTATCAGGCCCGGCAGGCGGTCAGACTCGCTGTAGACAAGCCTGAACGCGGAAGCCCCCTTTACAAAAAACCTTTCACGGAAACGGGCCGCCGCGAGGATGCGTTTTTTGAAAAATTCCGGGCCGATCTCTTCCCGCTGGCGCGTGAGCACCCTTACGGAAATAAGACTTTGAGGGTTTATGTATCCGATGCCAAGGAAATCGTCCCTGTTGTCATAAAGCTCCACAAGCTCTCCCGGGGTAAACCCGGCAGGGCTTTGGGCCAGTTCGTTCGAGAAGACCCACTGGTGTCCGGCAAAAAGCCTTTTTGCCTTCGCGACCTTTATCTGCTTCATCAGGCTGCCCGCCTTTCATTTTGCCAGTATTTTATTGTGTATAAAGAAAAAGGGAGAAATATAAAAAACCACCCGCCTTTAGTTCTCATATACTTTACGCTAATGTTGCATATAATGTTGTCAGAAAAGGAAGAAAGACAATGCATCCATATTTATGCCGTATTATTTTACGCTGTCAACCGCCTGTATATCTCCGGGATGCGGCTTGGGAGTTTTTTCACGTTATCTATCAGAACGTAATTTACCGCTCCGTACATATGGGGCAGGTATGAGCGCGCTTCCTTGTCTATGGTGATGCAAAACGGATGGAGCCCCCGCTCGCGCGCCTCTATCAGCGCTTTTCTCGTGTCCTCAATCCCGTAGTCTCCCTTGTATGCGTCATAGTCCTCCGGCTTGCCGTCGCTAAGCACGATGAGGAGCCTTGTCCTTGCCCCGGTCTTCTCAAGTATCGAGGAGGCATGCCGCAAGGCGGGCCCCATCCTGGTATAGTCCTTGGGGTCTATCCCGGCAATTCTTTTTTTCACAATCTGGCCGAACGCCTCATCGAAGCTCTTTATCCTGTAAAAATCGCATCTACCTCTTGTCATGCCTGAAAACCCGTATATCGCGTATCTGTCGCCCAGGGACTGAAGGGCCTCGCACATAAGTACCAGGGACTCCTTTTCGGCCTGATTGACCCAGCCTTTTGTCGAGCCGCTCATATCCAGAAGAAAAAGCGCGGCGATATCACGCTCATGCCTGTCATATCTTACAAAAAGGTCCTCCCCGGAGGGGATGATGCCCGCCTTTATGTCGGCCAAACTCTCGACCATGGCGTCCATATCTATGTCTTCCCCCTCCGCCTGGCGTCTGAGAAGTTTCGGCTCGCGCCTCAGAAGCTCGAATTTATTTCTTAACGCGGTGACATATCCTCCATATCGTTTCAGGGTCTGCTCCACGAACGGCCCATGCCCCGGGCGGACGTCCTGCTCAAAAAGCGTGCACCATCCCTTCCTGTATCCCCCGCGCCGGTAGTCCCATTCATCATACTTAATGCCTCCGGAGCTGTCCGCATGAGCGCTGTCGTCCTCCGCAAAAAAATCTGAAAGCCTGTAAACGTGCCTGCCTCCGGCAGCCGCGCCATCCACCAGAACGCCTCCCGGCACATGACCGCCGGATAAGGCTTCTTTCATCAGACTGTTATCGAGTTCTATCAGTTTGCCCCTTACCAGCAGATAGGTCTTGCCCGGCTCGGCTTGCCTGAACGGGGCCGTTTTCTTTTTCCCGTTTTTTTGTTTTTCCGGCTCAGGGGACAAATCCGGCATGCCGAGCAGCTTTGTCACGATGCCCTCGAATTTCCTCTGAAGGGCCAGCTGTTTTGCGTATGCCTCCCGGCCCACCTCATCCGGTCTTATCCTGCCGATAAAAAGGAGGTCCAAAGGATCATAAAAAAAATTCTCCTGGGAAGTGAAAAACCCGTCCGCCCGGCAGAGGTCTATAAGTGCCCTGGCCGACTCGCCCGAATCTTTATACTCCCTGGCCTGCCGCCATATCCCGATCACTTTTTCATTCACCGGGACCTTATAAGATGCGTCCGCCTGCCCTTGAGCAAGATATAGCTCAAAAAGGCCCTCGATAAAAAGGGACTGGTCCCGAAGGGACCTTTTTCTTTCAGAAAGCTTTTCATCCGGAAGAGACCTGCTTGCCAGAAGCAGCAGCCTTAGGGACTGCGTTTTCTCAAAAAGCCCTGGGGCCTCTTTTTTTAAGAAGGCGTCAAGCCTTATGGATTCAAGCACATTGTAGAGGTCCAGGGCGAACTCCCTGTCCTTATCTGAAAATGGGGAAAAGAGCCCCTCGATGGGAGCCAGGCCTTCGTTTGATGTACCAGTTTCGGACGGGGCAGCGGTTTCAGAAAAATTAAAAAACGGTATGTCCTCAAGCGTTGGAGCCAGCGTGCCCCACGCGACCTGCGCCCATTTATGCGCGGCCATCAGCTTGTATAAAAGCAGGTTTTCCTCCGGCCCGCAGAAAATATCGAGGCGAGGAGGCAGGTAGATGGTGGAGGTGTCCGTATAGCAGGGCCCGCCTGAAAGGACTGGTCCCGAAGAGACTGATCTCGAAGGGACTGGGTCCGCAGCGGCGACTCGGAAATCTATTCCCGAGATGCCCTTCAGATACAATTCAAGCCTCACCGTTATGCTGTCCAGCTTCAATCCGCCGGGATTTTTAAAGACCTCAAGGTCGTCCGCTCCGGTCTTTGAGATGAAATGCACCGCCGATTGGAGCCCGGATGAATCCAGCAGGTCGAAGGCCCTCGCGAGCCAGCTTTCAAACTCGCTGGCCGGCAGCAAGGCTGAAGCACTCCTGACATGCCCAAGGGTCCTTTCTACCAGGTTGGAGCTTGTATTAGACAATTGGCAGCAAAGGGCGGTTATTTTACGAGAGAGGTCTCTGAAGGGACTGGTCCCGAAGGCGTCCAGTTCCTTCAGCAGCGACTCTATCTCCGGCTCGTCGAAAAAATTGAGCCTCATATTCCTCGCCAGCTCATCTTTCTGACAGGCATATTCTGTTTCTTTCTTTTCGTCCGCAAGTGATCTTCCCGGACGTACGGCGATGCATTTTTGCGAAAAAAATGACGGCCCCTGCGCCTGCGTGCGCTCCGGACCGTCT
>JAKAEG010000133.1 GCA_021819985.1 Nitrospirota bacterium
AAAACTCCTTTAAAAGTGAGATCATCCGCTGGTAAACGGAGTCAGGCAGATACAATGAATCATTTATCCTCACCAAGGCCCCTTCCTTATCCATGAGCCTAAGCACGTCCGTAAGCCTTTTTTCGTCCAGGGAAAGTTTTTTGGCCAGTTCGCTTTTTTCCGGAGGCTGGAACCCGGCCGGCTCCAGCTCCTTTATTATCTTTTCTTTAAGCTGCTCATCCTTTCCGCTTAAAGCCGCCTGGAATGAGGCCAGCCGGACGGCATCCTTTTCCGCCGTGAGTTCAGCAACAAGCGGCAGCAGGCCGGAAAACACCTTCTGCTCCGTCCTGAGTTCCGCCCTTAATTCCTCCCTTGGCATGCCGGGCCTGAGCGGATTTTTCTGATGGAACCGGCCCGCCAGGTTCATGGCGGCCTGCCTGAAGGAAGCAAATACGGTGGAATGCACGAATGCGCTGTCGCCAACAGGTATGACGGTCTTTTCTTTCTGGAGTTCCGCAAGCGCTTGTTCTATTTCCTTGACCCCGGCCCTTATCCACCCCTCAAGCTCCGCTTTGCTTATGGATTTAAGACCGGAACCCATGATCTTTCTGGAAAGTTTCTCCTTGAGCGTGCCTTTCTCATAGATCTCAAGGTCGCCCAATCCCATGCTTTTTTTCCTTCGTCCGGGGCTGGGGTCGAGCACCGGGCCGCCGCCCATTGTCTCAAGCGGCGAGAAGCGGCGTATTACGAACCTGTCCATGCCCTGGGCCACAACAGGGCCGGAAAGCCTCATCTGGGCATAGGAGGACTCCCCCCCTTTGAGTTCCTGTTTATCGTAAAGGACTACCCTGGCCACCTGCTCCGATGTTCCAAGATGGAAATGCACGCGGGCGCCGCTCTTTATGGCCGGAGCGCCGGGCAGAAGCTCTATTTTCACGTCCATGGCAGAAACGGGCTGGAACCTGCCTGGGCTTACAACTACATCTCCCCGCTCAAGCTCATCTTTCTCCACACCCTGGAGATTAAGCGCTACTCTCTGCCCGGCGTAGGCCTCCTTTACGGGCTTGCCATGGCTTTGAAGACCTCTGATTTTGGTCTCTATTCCTTTGGGAAGGATCTGGACAATTTCCTCCGCGCGGACCGTTCCGGAAAGGGCTGTCCCCGTGACCACGGTGCCAAACCCCTTCAATGTGAAGACCCTGTCTACAGGAAGCCTGAACAGGCCTCCGGTCTGTTTTTCCTTTACCTGCAGGGCGCTCTCTTTTATTTTTTCCTTTAACAGGTCTATGTTCAGCCCCGATTTGGCCGAAACGGGTATGACCGGGGCACCTTCGAGAAAGCTGCCTTTTACAAACTCCCTGGCCTCACCGGCCACAAGCTCCAGCCAGTCCTCTTCCACCATATCGGCCTTTGTGAGGGCAACCAGACCCCTGCTTATCTTCAAAAGCTCGCAGATCTGGAGGTGCTCCCGGCTCTGGGGCATTACCCCTTCATCGGCGGCGATAACGAGCAGAACGATATCTATGCCCCCCGCGCCGGCCAGCATGTTCCTTATGAGTCTCTCATGCCCCGGGACATCGACAATGCCCACTGTAAGACCGGCTTCGGGATAATCCAGATTGGCAAAACCAAGGTCGATGGTTATGCCCCGCTCCTTTTCTTCCTTGAGCCTGTCCGGGTCTGTGCCTGTAAGGGCCTTTACGAGCGTGCTCTTCCCGTGATCGATATGTCCGGCTGTGCCCAAAACCACATAGCGCATTTGGAGTAATTATACCCTGAAATCCGGCGATTAGGGGTTCCCGGTTTTTTTGGTTTTGATATAATCTTGACAGTTACTAACGGTCTCATAATAGTATATTTTCTGATTTCGTCTTTGTTCGTCATGCCCGAGGATCTTAATCGGGCATCCATTTCAACTTGGATTCCCGCTAAAGCCATGCGGGAATGACGGCATGGGATGTTCAGACTATTTCTTTTGAGACAGTTGGTAAAATTCCCTCACAAGGAGCTATGCCATGAAGGGAAGGGCCCTTTTTCTCATTCCGTTGCTATTTATTTTAGCCTCATGCGTGAGCATCTCCATTTCACCTCAAACAAAACCCTTAAAGGAGAAGGTCCTCGAGGGCGAAGGCCACCCAAAAATACTGGTGCTGGACCTGGACGGGGTCATATCGTTCAGCGGAAAGCCGGGTGGCATAGGGACCATGAGCCGGCCTTCCCCGGTCGCCTATTTCAAGGAGGCCCTTGTGAAGGCGCAATCGGACAAGGACATCGCGGGCCTGATAATCAGGATAAATTCACCCGGAGGGGGCGTTACGGCAAGCGATGTTATCTATCATGAGATAACGGCTTTCAAGAAAAAAAAGAAGGTCCCGGTTTACGCCTATATAATGGATGTCGGCGCTTCGGGCGGCTATTATGTGGCGCAGTCGGCCGACAGGATAATCGCAAGCCCGACGGCGCTTACCGGCAGCATCGGCGTTATCGCGATGAAATTCGATATCGAGGGGCTCATGTCTAAGGTGGGCGTTCGGGAAGAAACGTATAAATCCGGGGCCGAAAAGGATTTCTGGTCCCCTTTCCGTCCCAGCACCCCGCGGGAAAAAGCGATGCTTCAGGGTATAATTGATAGCCTCTTTGCCCGGTTTATGCATGTGGTGAGCGAAAACAGGAAAAAAGGTCTTACGCAGAGTCAGCTCTTGGCGCTTGCCGACGGACGCATATTTACGGCGGACCAGGCGCTTAAAAACGGCCTCATAGACCAGGAGGCGTATCTGGATGACGCCATAGTCGGCCTGAAGAAATCTCTTGGGATAACAAAAGCCCGGGTGGTGACATATGCGAGGCCTTCAACCTTTAAGCCGACCGTCTATTCTTCCGCGCCCTTCAAAACAGAATCGGAGGCGGAAAGGAGCGGCCTTTTTTCAATTTTCAGTGGCTCTTTGTCACCAGAACCGGGGGTGGCATTCATGTACCTCTGGAACCCATAGAAAACGGGTTTCTGAAGATTCCCGTTTTTGGGGCCCATAAATTCAAGGCCTAGGGGGACAGCACGATGTATTGTATTTGAATTGCCCTGTTCTTTATAATACATGCGTGGGAGACAGTCTGAATCACCCGTGGAAAGGCCGGAAGACACCGTTTTCACTGTTTTTTTCCATCGGAAACCGGGGTGTAAATGCCTTGCCGCTTGCTGGTTGGCAGGATAGCGGCTGATGCAGCCGAAGAAGAATCTACTAGAAAAATTCAACTCTTCGAATCCATGGAATCTGGTATGGCTCTCCGTAGTCGCGGCCGAAATCGTAGCAGCCCTGCTGGATTCGGCCATAAGCCTTTCCGCGCTGGGCAGGCTTAATGCGGGCCTGCTGATAGCGGGTGCCCTCGATGCGCTTGTCATAGCCTCCGTGATATCGTCCGTTGTGGTCTATTTCGTGCTGAAGGAGCAAAGACGAACGGAAAACGCGCTCAGGAGGTCCTCAAATTTTTTAAACGATATTATCCACAGCATCCAGGACCCTTTCAGTATTTTTTCCAGCGATTACAGGATGATAAAGGTAAACCACGAATACGCGGCCCTGAAAAACCGCTCCATAGATGAGCTGACCGGCGCTGCCAAATGTTACGAGATCGCGGGACAGACTGAAGTTTGTGAAAACTGCGTGGTCCAAAAAACCTTTCTTTCGTCAAACCCCTGCGCCAAGGAAAAACTCTTGCTGCTGCCGGACGGCACCCCGCACTGGGTCGAGATTTATACATACCCCATACTGGACGCCAGTTCGCAGGTCTCTCATGTTATCGAATACATGCGGGACGTGACGGACAGAAAGGTTTCCGAGGAAGAAAAGCAGCAGCTTATTGAAAAGCTCGAACAACTTTCGAAGACCGACGAGCTGACATCGGTCTTAAACAAGAGGGCCATTATGGAACGGCTCGATTACGAGATGGACAGGGCCAGACGTTACCTTCTGCCGCTTTCATTGATCATTTGCGATGTCGATCATTTCAAGCAGATAAATGATACGCTCGGCCACGCGGCAGGAGACAAGGTGCTGCGCGTAACGGCCCAGACCCTTGCCGGGGTTTTGAGAAAGCCGGACATCATAGGCAGGTTCGGCGGAGACGAGTTCCTGCTCATATTGCCCCAGACGCCGCTTGAAGGAGCGGCCGAATTCGCTGAAAGGCTACGTCAGAATGTGCAGGACATAATTTACCCAGGCATGGAGGTAAAAACCACAATGAGCATAGGCATTGCCTCTTATCAGGGCAACCCGGACCCTAATGATATCATCAGGAGGGCCGATATAGCCCTTTATTCTGCAAAAAAAGCGGGCAGAAACAAGATCTCGTTCTGAAAAAACCGCCGGATTTTTTTACCCGGACACCATGAAAAATTTCATAAAAAATTCCCTGCCGGCCTGGACAGCCTGGAGCGATAAAGCGCTCAGTTACAAGCTGTTTAACAACACTGCGGACGACTACCTTGTCAGCCTGGCAATCATCCTTGGCGGAGCGCTTGCCGCATTTATTTTCAGGCGCATCATCCTTAACCGCGTCAATGCCTGGGCCAAAAGGGCCAAAATCAGACTGAATGAACTAGTCATCGCCGGCATCGAAAAACCGCTAGTGCCCATCGTCTACCTTGGTCTGTTCTATGCAGCCGTTGCCCGCCTGAACCTTTCAAAAACCCTTTCGAAAGACATAGATATCGCCGCCGCTGCTCTTTTGACCCTTTTCATTATCAGGTTTGCGATAGCATTCCTCAGGCACTCCGTGGGCCTGTACTGGAGGCGTGATGAGGACGCGGTAAAAAAACAGGTATATGAAAAGCTGTTTCCGATGGCGCAGGTGGTCATCTGGTTGGTAGGCGTCATTTTCCTGCTTGAAAACCTTGGGTTCCGCATATCCACGCTTGTCGCCGGCCTCGGTCTGGGTGGCGTGGCGGTGGCCCTGGCCTCGCAGGCCCTCCTGGCGAATTTTTTCAGCTACTTTGTCATCCTGTTCGACAAGCCGGTAGAGCTGAATGATTTTATCGTGCTGAGCAGCGAGTTCATGGGCACGATAGAGCACATAGGCATAAGGACAACCAGGGTAAGGAGCCTGACCGGAGAACTCCTGGTATTATCAAACAGCGACCTGACCTCTTCACGGATCAAAAATTACAAGACGATCGAGAGGCGCCGGGCCCAGTTCAGTGTCGGGGTCTCGAACCGGACAAGCCTGGATAAGCTGCAGGAGGCTCCAGGTTTCATAGCAGCAATCATAAGGGGCATGGAAGAGGCGGCGTTTGAAAGCGCCTATTTCCTGTCATCCGCGGATTCAATCCTGATCATCCAGGTGGTCTATTACGTACTTGGCAGTGATTACAGGCGCTATATGGAAATACAGCAGAAAATAAACTACGCCATTTTTGAGGAGTGCGGAAAACGGGACATAGAGATGTCCCTGCTTAAAAGCGGTTAGAGTGGTGAGTCATTAATCCGTTTCAGTAACCTATCCGATACAAGTCTTCGTAAACGCCGCAGGACGTCATGCCCGAATGTCTTAATCGGGCATCCAATTTGACGTTTTTTTAAATGGATTCCCGCCTGCGCGGGAATGACGTCAACTCCTCCCAATTTGGGCCTGAATAATTATTCAACGAATTTCTAACTCAGCATGCTAGCCGTTTTTAAAAATAACCATACCCCTGCAAAGGGGATTTATTTTGTCACAACAAGATTATTTTTATTTAATTCCGGCAGTCTTCCTGCTGCCCGGAGCGCGTTCAGTTTTTTCATGATTTCAGGCATCGCCGCCTGGGCCGCCTGTTCTCCTTCGAGAATGGCCAGGTCCCTTTTTGAGAAATCCCCTGATCCTATGTTGCCCACGCGCGGCCTGATCAGTATGTCTGCGCTCGAAGCGTCGCTTCTTTCCAGCTCGGAGTACATTATTCCAACGGTCTTGAAGAGGACGCCTGTTATTCCCTGAGGCTGGTCCTTGTCCATATCGGCCGATATGTCTACCGCTATAACAAGATCCGCCCCGTACCTTCTTGCCTCTTCGACGGGAAGCGGGCTGGCAACGCCGCCGTCAACATATGATCTTCCGCCGATCCTGGCAGGCTGGAAAATACCGGGTATGGAGCAGCTTGCCCTTACGGCCATACCCGTGTCCCCTTTGCCGAATATGACCTCCTGCCCGCTGCCAATATCAGTGGCAACGGCATAGAAGGGCAATTTTAATTTTTCCATTGGCGTGTTTCTGACTTCGCGGTCCACAAAATCCTGGAGCTTTCGCCCCTTTATGAAACCAATATCCGGTATGGTAAGGTCGGCCAGCTGGCTTTTTTCAATGGATAGGGCTATCTTCTGGAGTTCATAAGGGCTGTAACCATAGGCAAAAAGACTGCCAACCAGGCTGCCCGCGCTCGCGCCAAATACCATGTTTATGGGCACATGGTTTTCTTCGAGCACCTTGATGACCCCTATATGGGCAAATCCCCGTGCCGCTCCGGCCCCAAGCACAAGAGCTATCTTTGCGGGCTTTAAGGCGGGTTGCCGGACTGTCTGTACGGGCCGGGGAGTGGTCGGCGCACATGAGGCGGTTATCAGAAACAGGGCGATAAAAAAAGAGAGCGCGGCCAGAACGCGTTTCCTTTGCATGGACTAGTATATATCTTTTTACCTTTTGGCCGTCTTTCCTTTTTCCAGACCCGCTTTTTCTTCCTCCGGGCCCGCCTTTTCTCCGGGATAAATCACGCGGGTCCCTTCCGCCTTTAAAAAGGGGGTAAGCTCATGGGCCTGAAGCCCCTTAACGCCCATTATGTGCTCCACGTGCACGCCTCGCACCGTGAGGGCATCTGATATCAGCAGACGGTGGCATCTCCAAGGGACCGCCTCCGCGCACATTATGGACACCTTCTTTTTTGAGGCTATTTTCAGGAGTTCCAGAATATTCTGCTCGAATTCCGGCGTTTGCATATAATCGGCAAACCCGCGGAAAGAGGCGTTGTGCCATCCCGTATTTACGGAGTCCTTTTCCGGTTTCCTGAGTCCGCCAAGTCCCTTCATATAGACATAATCTATTCCTTCTTTTGAAAGCTCCGCAGGAAAGGTGTCGTTGTTGAACTGGGGGTTGAAGGCGGAGCGCGGGACCGAGCGCACGTCAACGACCACCAGTATGCCTTCCTTTTTTAATAAATTGATAACATCCCTGCTTGACCGGGTAGAGTGGCCAATGGTGTATACGGTCATCCAGCCGTTCACGCGTACACCTCCTTTTTTTCCGTGGACAAAAGAATTAGACCTTTCGACTTAAGATTTTTAAGGAGAAGATGGAAATATATGAACCCGCCATAAGGATGCCAGCGCGCGGCTATCCGCCTCACCGCCGCATAATCCAGCGGCTCTTCAATACCCAGCCATTGCCTTAGTTTCGCACGCGCCCCAACATCGTCGCCGGGGAAAACCCCGAGCCTTCCCATGCCGCGCAAAAGAACGTATTGCGCGCTCCAGCGGCCTATGCCTTTAAGCGACGAAAGCATATTTTCCGCCTCTTCGTCCGGGAGTTCCTGGGCGGCTTCCATATCGAAACGGGAAGCTCCCCGCCTCCCGTTTGCCGTTATACATGAGATCTCAATGATCGTATCCGCCTTATGGCCGCTGAAACCAAGCGCCCGGATCTTCCCGTGCCCGGCGTCCGCCAGGGCTTCCGGTGAAGGGAAGGAATATGCCCACCTGCCGCCATCCATTAAAAAAACCTCTCCGTATGCCTGAGCAAGCCTGTTTAACAGCGTTATACCTACCAGTAAAGATAACTGCTGGCATGCCACCGCATTTATAAGCGCCTCAAAAATGCTTCCAAACCGAGGCGGTTTCAGGCCGTAGAACTCATTTGCAAGGGGACCAAGGAACCTGTCTTTTTTGGCCATTTCGTAAAATCCCGGCAATTCGATGTTCAGCCCCAATATCCTGGTAAGCTTACGGCCTATCGTCTTTACGTCAGGCGCGGATATCCTTTCTCCTTTTATTTTCACTTCAAGCAACGGGTCTTCCTGTCCGGACGCCTCCGGCTGGTTGACGGATACATAAAATACCGCTTTGTTCAGGTGAAACACCCTCCGGTACTGTCTGCCCTCCCAGGTATCGACAATATTTTCCGGCCTTCTCCTCAGTGCCCAGACGGTGTAGTCCAGCCTGAAGGGCGCAACCGGTTTAAGGGTTAAGGAGACCTGCTTCATATCCAAGTTTATCACGGTTTTCCGCAGGAGATTGAAAGGCTTTTTTATCCGGAATAGGGGCGATTCGGTGAATCGCCTGCTTCTCGAATGGTTCATTCCGGGCGACCCTGCAATCTTGTTATTAACCCGGCAATTTAACAGTGAACCTATGCTGCATAGTCTATCCTCGGGTGCTTGAAGTATTTTTTAATCCGTTCAGGCAACTTCTGCA
>JAKAEG010000134.1 GCA_021819985.1 Nitrospirota bacterium
CTTGCCGCTTTTTTAGGCATGCACTACTCAACTATGAGCAGGATTGTAAAAGGTGAAGAAACATCAAAATTCAAGACCTGACCCCATTGCTCTGACCCTGCTCGGTGTTGAGATAAATATGTGGCGAAAAATTTTAATAGCCGTATTAACCGGATTGCTCTACTGGTTAACGTCCTACTTAGTTATGAAATTATTCGTTATACTGAATCTTGAATATAACAATTTGATTGGGATATTGCTTTATTTTGTTATACCCTTCTTTTTGGGCGGAATATTGATTATCATCACTAAGGACAGGCGATTTTTTGGTGCTGCTTACAGTTCAATTATCATTATCGTGCGATATTTGATCGACTTTCTCGAAGTTACTATCAGGCATATCCCTGGGCCCAGTGCATTTGAGCAAATTTTATTTTTCTTCAAAGTTCTAGGAGCTTACTCAATAATCTGTGCTGGCGCTGGAGGCTTAATAGCGGTTTTAATTAATAGGAGGCGCCACAAATCCGAATTTATTTAATTTCGGTGAAGATTATGAAGAGAGTTATTTTTATAATTATTTCATTAACAACAGTTCTCATATCCGTAATTTTTATTAATTCCAACAAAAATCCCATACCAATTTTGTTAGGTGGCGCATTGGCAATTTTTATGGTATATGCCTTGTGGAATCCGCCTAAAAAATATAAGGACTATTCTCTTTCTGACCAAGAGCATGCAACAAGCCGTGCATTGGGCGGAAGTGGTATGAGCATGACGGATTTGTTGGACATAAAACCAAAAAATAAAAAGCCACGAAAAAATGAGTAAACAATCATTTAAATATCTATTTCATTCCTTCAGCCCAGGATTATAATTGATGAATTTCAATTACAAGAAAGGAGAAAACTCGCATAAATGCTGAGGTCCATGGGCAAGCGGGGGAATTTTTACGATGCTGATTACATCTGCGAACAGCTCATTCCTCAAGACAGTTTTTACCGGAAATTCCGCGAGATCGTAGCGCCTTTAATCAAGGACAAGCAGTTTGCGTCCATGTATTGCGCGGACAATGGCAGAACTATTCAGTATACCTATGATGCGAACTCCAACAGGCTCACATTAACAGACCCTTTGGCGAACCAGACACAATATGGTTATGATTCCTTAAACAGACTGAGCACCCTTCAAAATCCGCAGGGACAATTATCATTCAGTTACGATACTCTTGGCAGGCGGATCGAGCTTGATTATCCCAACGGACTCAAGGACGCATATACTTATGACGCCGCCAGCAATTTAAGCAGCATTTCGCTCCAGAATACTTCCACGACTCTGCTTTCAACAACTTATTGAGACAATCCGGGACACATCCCATATTCTTTTAGAATTCGCATAATAGCGCATTCCGTTTGAATGCGGACTTTAGGACAAACTCCGAACAATTTTTATCATACCGCAGGCGTGGTATCCTGGACGGACTGTTGTTGCCCACATTTTTCGAAAGGAACCATATTTCAAATGAAAACAAACGGTGCGGCCTTACGTCCTCACCCCATCACAATTTTTTTACCCCAACTCTGTTAAAATTAATGACCATGACCTTTTCCGAGTCCATAAAAGAAGGTTTCGGCGCGATAAACCATAGATGGCAGCTGGTGCTCATCAGAGTGCTGGCGTCGGTCGTGAACCTTGCGGCATTTTTCATCATCGTGGGGATCCCGCTATTTATAGCGATAATGGTGGCGGGTATCGAGCTTGCGGCCTCGAACGCAGGCCAGTTCCTGGCCAGCCTTAAAGACGCCTTTGAGAGAGGGTACGTATGGATAGCGGCCCTCGTGCTCGCAAGCCTTCTTCTTTATGCCATTTTTGCCGCATTTGTATGGATGTATGTGATATCCGGTTCGATGGGTATCATCGCAAGGACGCTTGAAAACAGGAAAGAGATATTCAGGGTGAAACTCTTCCACATTGAGGCCAGAAGGCATTTCACCCCGCTGGCCAATTTCTATCTCCTTCTGGGCATGTTTATGCTCGGTGCCTTCATCGTACTAGGGGTAGCAGTGGGCGGGGCTGTATATCTTTCTGATGCGCTCAAGGAGGCAAGCTCATTTCTTGGTCTCATGCTTGAGGTCATACTGAACCTGTTTATCGCTCTGGCCGGTCTTTTTGCGGTTTATGGCAGCATGACTTTAGGCTCTTACGGGGCCGGGGCAGTAGTTCTGGACGGGGAGCAGGCATGGCCCGCGCTAAAAAAGGCCGTAAAATTCCTGTCTGAGCATCCATGGGGTTTCTGGGGATACAGTTTTTTTCTTACGGCTTACGGGATGGCGATGTTCCTGCTTTTTGTGATCGGCTACCCGTTCAAGCTGATCCCCATAATAGGCGTTGTGATAATGCTGCCGTATCAGATAGCAAGTTATGCCTTGGGACGCTACCTGGGACTTTCTCTTGTGGGAAGCGCCTTTTCCTACTATTTCAGGAACACGAGGACAAAAAATATCCAGGAAGAAGCTCCCGGACACGGGCAAATTCCTCCGGGGCCGGTTCCGACGGCACAAGAGGGCACCCCAGGACCCGCTCAAACTCCTCCTTCAGAAGCTGTTTAAGGACCGCCGGGTTTGCACCCGGCACAAGGCCCGACAACCCGGCCACGGCCTCCGGATCTAAAGGGCCTTTGGAAAAAACCTTACCGCTCAAAGACCCGTCGACTTCAAAAGGAATGGAACCCTGCTGCAAAAAGCACTCGGGCCACCGCCTCTGCGCCGAGCCCACTATCTTTTTTCCCCCCGCGGTGATCTCCGCATAGGAAACGGACCCGAAACACTGAACGGTCCTGCCCACCTGCCTTCCGTTCCTGCCGGATTTAACCTCGACCGATATCCCAAATCTCCGCAACGCCCCCTCGATCGCCGAGCTTATTACGGCATAGCACCCGAAAAGGTCTTTTCCCCTGAATGCCCCTTCATAACGCGAGATCACGCTGTATGTAAGCTCATTTGCGTGGAGGACGGCCCTGCCTCCGGTCGGACGGACCACGACCGGGATACTGTTTTCCCGTATGAAATCCAGATTCAGCCCCTCGTCTTTTTTCTGGAACCGGCCAAGGCTCAGGGACGGGCGGTCCCAGCCGTAAAACCTGACCACGGGGGTTTTTATTGTTTCGTTTCCGGCAAGACCTTCTTTGACAGACAGGCAGAGGGATTCATCGAGGGCCATGTTGAAAGCGGCCCCGCAGAGACCGGAATCTATAAGCCTGCCAGGCCCTATAAATCCGGAGGACATATGGGCTCAAGGAGGATCTTGCGCTTTATGGCCTGTATCTCTTTTATCCTCCCCTGAAAAAATCTCTCTTCCCCGAAGAGGCTCCTCATGTATACTCCCCCGTTTTCCGGTCTTATTATGTCCACGCTTTCAAGGTAAAGGTCTTCTTTTTCCCCGGCTGACAAATACGCATTCAGTTCGCACATTTTTTCTTTTTCCCGGTCTTCCTTATCTATTGCTGCCTGGTGGGAATTTTACATAATTCTGCCAATATTCCAAAAGTGATTTGGTGGCCTTCAGATCCCCCGCGCAATACCTGGCTATCTCCAGGCATCTGCCCGCCCTGAACAGCTCCTTCACCTCATGACCGCAGGTCTCTTCCTTGGGGCTTTTTATGCCAAGGAACCTGCACCAGAGATCCAGGCTGAAGCGCCTGCGGACCGCGCCAAAAAATGTGAGCTGGTCCAGCAGGTCTATATGCGCGCCGTTGTAACGGTTTGGCATGAGGTCCCGGAGCGGTTTTATTTTGTAAAGCGCGGAGCGGGTCAGAATGAAAGGGCAGTCGAAACACCGCCCGTTGAAGGTAACGAACTGGTCATAGCTTTTTACCGCGCTCCAGAATTTATTGATGATCTCTACTTCGGAACCGGCCTCGTAGACAATCCCGTCTTCTTCAAAAGGCAGCATCGGCTCCTTCTGGCTGACAGAGGGGGCCTGATAATAGACAGCTCCTTTACCGCTGTCCGGGTTCAGCATGCCTATGGCGACTATCTCGGCGGTGAGCGGGTAAAAGGAAAGGCTGTCCTTTACCTGGGCGATGTCCTCATCCGATTCGGCAAAACGGAGAAAGTAATCCCTGAAATGAGGCTCCAGGGTGTCAAAATCGCCGCCAGCGGTCTCGATATCGAAGATTACCCGGGACATTTTCTTGCCGGTCTTTCTTTGTTAACAGCGAAAGGCCGCGCTTACGCGGCCTTTGCTGCTTTCTGGAATATGCCCCAGGTCTTAAGTATGTCCATGGCCCTCTGAAGCTGGGTATCGTTCTTTTCCTTAAGTTGATCGAAAGAAGTGACCTCTTCCTCTTCCTTTACCGGTTTTCCGGAGCTGAGGCCCAGGTGGTTCCTGAGGTCGCGTTCCCTGAGGACAGGATGCTCCTTTGCCCCGCCGACAGCGGCCAGTTTGACCACTACGTCCGGCGTGATGCCGATATTCTGTATCGAGACGCCGCTGGGCGTATAGTACATCGCAGTCGTAAGCCTCAGGGCCGATCCGTCGGTAAGCGGTATAACCGTCTGGACGGAGCCTTTTCCAAATGTCTGGGTGCCAAGGATGACCGCTCGTTTCCAGTCCTTAAGGGCTCCGGAAACGATCTCGGAAGCGCTCGCGCTCCCCTCGTTGACCAGCACTATCATTTGCATATGATCATATGACGGGTACTGGTTGGTCGTATTGTAGTCGGTCCTGGGGCCGGTCCTACCCTTGATATAAACGACAAGCTTCCCCTGGGGCAGGAACTGTCCGGCTACCGCTACCGCGCTGTTTAAAAGCCCGCCAGGATTATTCCTGAGGTCCAGTATCAGGGACTTCATCCCTTGTGAATTCAGCTGTTTCAGTGCCGCGGCCATATCCTGGGCAGAATGCTCCTGGAATTCGGTCAACTTCACGTAACCGATGCCAGCCTGCTTGTCGAGCATCTTCCATTTAACGCTCTTTATCTTGATTATTTCCCTGATGATCTTAAAATCCAGCCCCTTGGATACGCCTTCACGGTAAACAGTTAAGGTTACCGGGCTGCCGGCGGGACCGCGCATTTTTTTAACCGCGTCGAACATGGACATGTCCCTGGTAGATGCGCCGTCTATCTTGATGATCTTGTCGCCCGCTTTTATTCCAGCTTTAAAAGCAGGGGTGTCCTCAATAGGGGACACTACCGTCAAAACGTCATCTTTCATCCCTATTTCTATTCCCAATCCGCCGAATTGACCGCTTGTGTCTACCTGCATATCCTTGTAAGCGTCAGGAGGCATGAACCCGGAATGGGGGTCAAGTGAGCTTATCATACCGTTTATCGCGCCATAGATAAGTTTCTTGGTATCGGGAACCTTTACATAATTGGCCTCGACCGCCTGAAGCACCTCTGTAAACACCTTAAGTTGACTGTAATTATTGTCCTCTCCCGCGCACACATAGCTGGTCGACCATAATGTTATCGTGGCAAAAATGACAACGAGGCTGACAGCAAGGGCCGCAACCCATATTTTTTTCTTTTTAAAATTAAAGGACATTTTTTACCTGAATACCTCCATTGGCCTTGGTTTCTGGCGGGCTTAATATCTGGCCAGCCACTGCATGGGGTCAAGCGGCTTTCCCCTGTATCTTATCTCGAAGTACAGGGAAGGCGCGTTTACCATTACTGATTCCCCTGCCTTGCCTACCGGCGCTCTACCAACTATTATATCCCCAACTTTCAAAAAAATCTCATTGAGATCGGCATAAAGGCTGTTATAACCGCCTCCATGGTTTATTATCACAAGCTGGCCGTACCCCTTGAACCAGTTCGCATATATGACCTTGCCGTCGAAGATGCTCCTGACCGTGGCGCCCGCCCCGGTGCTTATATATATGCCGTTTCTGAATATGGGTGTGCCGAAAACGGGATCGGTCCCCCTTCCGTAGCGGAATACGACCGTGCCCCGCACCGGCCATTGCAGCCGGCGCTTCATGCCGCGAAACCCCTTGCCCTTATATGAAGAGGAAGCGTCAGAACGGCTGATGACAGCAAGGAGTTTCTGGGAGGCGGCCTTCAGTTCCTGGAGCATCGCCTCATAACTTGCGCGCTGGCTTCTTATCGAGGCAAGGAGGTTTTGCTTCTCCTGCCGTTTCATATCCAGTTTGCTTTTGGCACGCGCCGCCCGGGACTCCTCCTGTCTGAGTCCGCTGACAAGGCCTGAAAGCGCGGTCTCCTGCCCCTGCAGTTGGGCTAAAGCGGACTGATAATCATCCGATTCCTTTTTTTCACGTTTTGCCAGGATTTCCAGATATCGCCATCTCCTTAAAAAAGACCCCATATCATCCGCTCCAAGCAGTATAACGATATCATCGGTCTGACCGTTCTTTTGAAGGCCTATGAGCTTGTCCTTAAGCCATTTCTGGTGTTTGAGGAGTTCCTGCCTGGTCTTTTCGATGCCGGCATTGGTTTGGGCGATCCGCTTGTTGATGGAAGCCAGACGGTTTTTTTCCGCATTCAGCCGCCCCCTGTATTTTGACACTTCCCCGTTTATGTTCTGCAACTGGCCCGAGACGGACGATTCCTGCTGCGTGGCCTGCTGAAGTTTTTCTTCCTGTTTTTTTATCTCATTCTGGATCTTTTTGTATTTGCTCTTCGCGTCCTCAGCATGGCATAGAGGAATAGAAAAGCGGCCTGAATGAAACAGGGGGACCAATAGAAATACCAGAGATGCAAGCGGGACAAAAAAAACGAATACAAAAAAATTTACACGCGGCAGGCGCATGGTCAGTACTGTGTTCTGCCCAGGGCTATGAGCGCCCCCGTGAACCCTATGAAAAGACCGGCGGGGACAGGCGCATAAAAAATATAAGCGGGAAACAGCATGAATCTAAGTACGGGCACCGAAGAGGCAAAACCGCCCAGGAAAACCCCGAACAAGCTGTAAGCCGCAATACAGGCTAAAAGTCCCCCGGCAAGACCGAGGAGCGATCCTTCAAGCAAAAAAGGCGCCCTGATGAACCAGCCCCCGGCCCCAAGCAGGCTAAGGGTTTCAACTTCGTCCTTTCTGCGGTAAAAAAGTATCTTGACCGTGCTGTAACTGACAAAAAGCACGCCCACAAGGAGCGCGGCCAGAAAAGCGATGCCCGCCGACCGTGCGCCCGTTATTATCCGCTCTATCCCCTCCAGGAACTTGGCCCCGTATTCCACATCCTGCACGCCCTGCATAGACTTTATTTTATTGGCGAAAGCCTGGGCCGCCCCGGTCTTTAACTTATCTCTTTTGAACCTGACCTCTATCGAAGCCGGCAGCGGATTTCCATCGAGGCCCTCAAACAGGTAAGCGGAGTCCTTCATGGCTTTTTTCAGTTCGTCCATGGCAGCGTCCTTGGATATATAGGAAATGGTCCTTACGTCCGGGTCCGATTTAAGGATCCCTTCCAGTCTTCCAAGACTCTGCTGGGAGGTCCCGTCATCCAGATAAACGGTCATGGAGAACCGGTCCTGCGGCTTCGAGGCGAAGAGGTCCAGGTTGTATACGGTGAGCAGCGCCACCAGCAGGATAAAGAGCCCGACGCCTATGGACAGGATGCTCAAAAAGTTTATCCATTTCTCTTTCCATATGCCGGAAAGCGCGCTTTTCACCTGGCTCATCCTATGCTCTCCGCTTCGATCCTGCCCCCGGCAATCCTCAAGACCCTGCGGCCCGTGCCCGTATAGAGGTCCCTGTTGTGAGTGGCTATGATAACGGTCGTACCCCGCGAATTGATCTCCTTGAATATCCGCATGACCCCGGCGGAGGTGTCCGGGTCCAGGTTGCCGGTCGGCTCATCGGCCAGAAGGAGCACCGGCTCGGCTACAATGGCCCTTGCTATCACCGCCCGCTGCTGCTCTCCTCCGGACAGGGTCTCCGGCCAGCAGTCCGCTTTATGCCTTAGTCCAACCATCTTCAGGACCTCCATTACCTGCGCCTTCAGCGCCCTTTCCGCCATGCCCCTTATCCGGAGCGCAAGCGCCACGTTGTCGTAGACCGTCCTGCCGGAAAGCAGCCTGAAATCCTGGAAAACAACCCCGATGCTCCTGCGGAGTTCCGGTACATGGCCCGTTTTCATTGAGCAGGTCTCAATGCCGTTTACCGAGATGGAGCCTCCTTCGGGCTCCAGGGCGCGGTATATCAGTTTCAGCAGAGTGCTTTTACCCGCCCCGCTGGCCCCTGTGATGAACAGAAGCTCGCCCCTTGAGGCATGGAAAGTCACCCCCGTCAAGGCCTGCTGATTCTCATATGTCTTTATTACGTTTTCGAAATGGATCATAACCGGATAATCAAGTTCTGTTTTTAATGACTTTTAGAATGGATTCCCTATTAACACCTCGGGAATGACGTCTCTTGTTAGCGCCTTTGCTGATAGGGGTAGGGA
>JAKAEG010000135.1 GCA_021819985.1 Nitrospirota bacterium
ACACCATCAAGGGCCTTTACAGGGAGATAATGTCGGCCTCACGTTCGCTTGAAGAGCCTCTCAAAATCGCCTATTTGGGTCCGATCGCGACCTTCACCCACCTGGCCGCTATAAGACATTTCGGCTCCTCCGCTAATTTCGTGCCGGCCGACAGCATAAAAGGCGTTTTTGAAGAGGTGGAGTCCGGACGGGCCGCTTACGGCGTGGTGCCCATAGAGAATTCAAATGAAGGTGTGGTGAACTACACTCTTGATATGTTCATTGACTCCGATCTCCTTGTGGCAGGCGAGATGATGCTGGAGATATCGCAGAACCTCCTTTCCTTGAGCGGGGATCTCTCCAGGGTAAAACGCATCTATTCCTTCCTGCCCGCCACAGCGCAATGTAAGGAATGGCTTAAAAAGAACGCCCCAGGCGCCCAGGTAATAGACCCTGGAGGAAGCACAGCCCAAGCGGCTGAAATCGCCTCCAAGGATGAGGAAGCCGCGGCAATCGCAGGCGAAGCGGCAGCCGGGATATACAATCTGAAATTCGTAGCCAGGGACGTTCAGGATGGAAAGCATAATTTCACCCGTTTCCTCGTAGTAGGCAAGGCATATCCCGGAAAGACGGGAAGGGACAAGACGTCAATAATGTTCTCTGTAAAGGACCGGCCCGGAGCGCTTTACGACATACTTGCCCCGCTGAAAAAAGTCAAAATAAATCTTACTAAAATAGAATCCCGGCCTTCAAAGAGAAAGGCCTGGGAATATATCTTTTTTGTGGACATGCGAGGGCATATCCAGGACAAATCGTTGCATAAAGCCATCGAGGCGATAAAAAAAGACTGTCTCTTTTTGAAGATACTTGGCTCTTACCCAATGGTGGACGATGATAAAAGCCCCTGAGCACGTGCTTAAAGTGAAGGCATATGTGCCCGGCAAGCCCATCGAGGAACTGGAACGCGAGCTTGGCATAAAAGACCCTGTAAAGCTTGCCTCGAATGAAAACCCGCTGGGTCCCTCACCCCTGGCAATGGAAGCGGTCCTTGCAGAGGCGAAGAAATGCGTTTTGAACAGGTACCCGGACGGAAGCGGTTTTTATCTTAAAAAAAAGCTCGCAAATATCCTGGGCACGACACCGGAATCTCTTATCCTTGGCAACGGCTCGAACGAGCTTATCGACATGGCCGCAAGGACTTTCCTCACGCCCGGTGACGAGGCTGTGATGGCGGAGCCTTCCTTTGTTGTCTATTCGATGGCCGCCACCCTTCAGGGCGCAGCTGCCGTCCAGGTTCCGCTTGATGAATCATTCAGGCACGACCTGCCCGCCATGGCGTGCGCCGTGACGCCAAAAACAAGGATGCTTTTCATAGCAAACCCTAACAATCCCACGGGCACAATAAATTACGCGCGGGAGTATGACAGGCTTTTTTCCGTGCTTCCCGAGGATGTCCTGGTGGTGATCGACGAAGCATATGTTGAATACGTGACCAGCAGTGAATATCCGGACAGCATGAAATACCTGTTTGAAGGCAAGAACGTGCTCCTGTTGAGGACTTTTTCAAAGATGTACGGGCTTGCCGGCCTCAGGATAGGCTATGGGATAAGCCGCCCCGAAATACTTGCCCAGATGGAAAGGGTAAGGGCGCCTTTCAACGCCAATTCCATCGCCCAGGCGGCGGCGCTTCATGCCCTCGATGATAAAGACCACGTCCGCCGCTCAAGGGAGGTCAACGGGCAGGGAAAGGAATTTTTATACAAAGAGCTATCATCGCTTGGTTACAAATATACGCCGACGGAAGCCAATTTCATCTATATGCATGTAAAAGACCCGCTTTGCCTTTTTGACGCCATGCTCAGGGAAGGCGTTATAATAAGGCCCGCCGGACGGGATGCGATACGTGTGACGATAGGACTGCCGGAGGAAAATAAAAGGTTTGTCGCCGCGCTTAAAAACTGCGGACGAAAAGAATAAGAAAAAATAAAAAGATTTTCAATTAATTAAATAAATTTAAAAAAAACGGGAGGATAAATGGATATAATCGTACTTAAACCGGGCGGCTATGATGAGGAGATAAAGCACATAGCCAAAAAGCTCGAAGGAATGGGCCTGACTTCCAGGATTTCCAAAGGCACGGAGAGGACCGTCATCGGAGTCATCGGTGACACATCAAAAATTACCGAGGAGACCGACGACTCCTTCCGCGCGATCCCGGGAGTCGAAAATGTAATGCGGATACTGAAACCATACAAACTGGCAAGCAGGGATTTCAAGAAAACATCCACCATAGTCAAATGCAAGGGTATGTCCATAGGCGGAAAAAAGCTGTGCGTTATCGCTGGGCCCTGCTCCGTCGAGAACAAGACAATGATGCTTGAGATCGCAAAAGAGGTAAAAAAGGCCGGGGCGAATTTTCTGAGAGGCGGCGCTTTCAAGCCCAGGACCTCCCCTTATTCCTTCCAGGGGCTTGGAGAGGAAGGCCTTAAGCACCTCGAAGCCGCAAGGGAGAAAACGGGGCTTCCCATTGTGACCGAACTCATGGACCCCCGCGATATCGAGGCGGTGGAAAAATATTCGGACATAATCCAGATCGGCGCAAGGAACATGCAGAATTTCAGGCTCCTTCTGGAAGTGGGCCAAAGCAGGAAACCTATCCTTCTTAAGAGGGGTCTTGCCGCCACGATCAAAGAATGGCTCATGTCCGCCGAATACATTATGAGCAGGGGCAACCAGAACGTGATAATGTGCGAGAGGGGCATAAGGACGTTTGAGACCGCAACCAGGAACACCCTCGATCTGAGCGCCGTTCCCGTCCTCAAGAAACTCACCCATCTGCCTGTGGTCGTAGACCCCAGCCATGGGGTCGGCATACTGGAGCACATCCCCGCCATGGCAAAAGCCGCGGTTGCATCCGGAGCGGACGGGCTGATTATAGAGGTCCATACGAATCCGGAAGAGGCCCTTTCCGACGGAGAGCAGTCCATGAGGCCGGAGGCCTTCAAAAAACTCATGAAGGAACTCAGGCCTATTGCAAAGGCAGTCGGAAGGGAAATATAAGAAGCCGGGCAGATAAGCAAAAAAAATAAAAAAATGGTTTTTAAAAAGACAGCGATATTGGGAGTCGGGCTGCTTGGGGCCTCCATGGCTTTTGCCATGAAAAAAAAAGGTCTCTCGAAAACCATTTCCGGTTTCGGCCGCTCCGAGGGAAATCTCCGCAGGGCGCTTGAAAAAGGGATAATAGATTCCTACAGCCTGGACGCTCGCGAAGCTGTAAAGGACGCGGACCTTGTGGTGCTGTCAACGCCGGTGGGGGCCTTCCTTGAAACCGCTCAGATCATAAAGGATGCCGTCGGGAAGGACTCCATCCAGACAGATGTTGGAAGCGTAAAAGGCGCTCTGGTTTACGAGCTTGAGTCCGTCCTGCCCCGGTTCGTAGGCGCCCACCCGATCTCGGGCGGGGAACGCTCCGGCGCGGACAACGCTACCGATGGGCTTTTTGAGGGAGCGAGGTGCATAATAACCGGCACGGACTTTACCGATCCCCTGGCTCTTAAAAAAATAGAGGGCCTCTGGCGCGCCCTGGGAACAAAAGTGGAACTGATGGACCCGGACCTCCATGACAGGATTTACGCATATGTAAGCCATCTGCCTCATGTGCTGGCCTACTCGCTTGTAAACACACTGGACACCACGGACAGCAGGCAGATAAGATTTGCCGGACAGGGCTTCAGGGACACTACCCGCATCGCCCTGAGTTCGCCGGAACTGTGGAGAGACATCTGCGGGCTCAATCGCCAAAACCTGCTCGACTCTATAAAGGCGTTCAGGCAGGAACTGGAAAAAATCGAAGAGCTTCTGCTTAAAAATGACCTGGACGGCATTGAGGCCGAATTCACGCGGGCAAGGAGCCTGAGGAAAAGCATTTCTTGATCAAAAAGATTCAAGATAAAGGCCGCCTGAAAGGGATGGTCGTCACCCCGCCGGACAAATCAATTTCCCATAGAGCGGTCATGTTCGCCTCAATCGCTAAAGGGGAAAGCAGGATAGAAAACCTTTTATTGGCGGCCGATACCATCTCCACCTTAAAAGCCATGGAGTTTTTGGGCGCGAAAATAAAAGGCGATCATGAAGTGTCAGTCCCAGGCTATGGCGCTCTTTATGAAAATTACACGATTACCGGAGGCGGGCTGCAGCTGAAAGAACCCGCGTCATTCATAGATTGCGGAAACTCCGGCACGACGACAAGACTGCTTTGCGGGTTATTATCCGGCAACCCTTTTTTTTCGGTCCTCTCCGGAGACGAATCACTTAACTCAAGGCCGATGAAACGGGTGATTAAACCTCTTGCTGAAATGGGGGCGAAGATCATGGCCAGGGCGTCTGATTCCTATCCGCCTATCGCGATAAGGGGTGGCAGGCTGCGCGGGATAAAATACGATATGCCCGTTTCCTCGGCGCAGGTGAAATCCGCGCTCATGCTGGCCGGTCTGTACGCGGACGGCGAGACCGTAATAACCGAGCCCTCTACTTCCAGAAACCATACCGAAACTATGCTGCGTTCGATTGGCGCGGAAGTAAAAGAATATTGGATTACAGAAAGGCACAAAGTTTATAGTTTTTCTGAAGGTAAAGACGGATCACATACGGTAACAATACAAAGACCGGCCAACGACCTAAACCCGTTTAAGATTAGGATACCGGGCGATTTCTCATCGGCGGCTTTCTTCATAGTGGGCGCATTGATAACGCGTGGCTCCGATGTCCTTATAAAAAATGTTTGCCTCAATACAACTAGAATTGGCCTTTATGACGCTCTTAGATTAATGGGGGCAAAAATAAGTATAGAAAACCAGACTATATTGATTTCTGGCGCGGGAGAGCAAGAAATCGTCGGAGACCTGCACGTGAAAGGCGCTCAGAAATTGAAAGCGCTAAATATCAGCGGATACCAAGTTCCTTTCATGATAGACGAACTTCCCATCCTGTGCATCGCCGCCGCATGCGCCGAAGGCCGCTCGGAAATAAGAGGTGCGGCTGAACTCAGGGTAAAGGAATCGGATCGTATAAAGGCCATGGCGGAAGGGCTGAAAAAGATGGGCATAGAGATCGAGGAGTTCGAGGACGGGCTGGCCATAACCGGAGGGAAAATGAAAGGGGCCAGGGTGGATTCGTTCGGAGACCACAGAATCGCCATGTCCTTTGCCATAGCCGGACTGGCCGCCTCCGGTGTCACTGAAATAGAAAACGGCGAGGATGCGGTAAAAATATCCTATCCCGAATTTTTTGACAGGTTGGACGCCCTGCGCAATGGGTAAAGTCGTGGCCATAGATGGCCCCTCCGGGGCCGGTAAAAGCACATTGGCCAAGTCGCTGGCGGAGGTGCTCGGTTTTGAATACCTCGATACCGGCGCCCTGTACAGGGCCGTCGCGCTCTCGCTCAAATTCAAAGGCATTGCCCCGGAAAACGATGATAAAAAGATAGCCCGCGCGCTCGAAGGCGTCTCGATAGAGTTCCGGGACGGGCGTGTGTACCTGAACGGTAATGATGTATCGGAGGACATAA
Source organism: Nitrospirota bacterium (assembly GCA_021819985.1). Classification (GTDB taxonomy): domain Bacteria; phylum Nitrospirota; class Thermodesulfovibrionia; order Thermodesulfovibrionales; family JdFR-88; genus JAKAEG01. The sequence goes on from JAKAEG010000135.1 coordinate 5,546, forward strand.
GGACGAAGGAAGCCGGCCATTACTCCTCGGTTTTTTCGGCCCGTAAACCCGTAAGGGATTTTTTATTGCCTCTTCAAAGGGGTTTTTCAAGAGGAGATAAGGACCTGGTGGTCGAAGGACGTGACATGACAACAGTGGTGTTCCCCGACGCCTGGAAGAAATTCTATCTCGACGCCTCCACGCGGGAAAGGGCGCGCAGGAGATATGAGCAGATGGCGATCTTGCGCAAGAATATCTCAATGGAAGACGCCATTGAAGATGTGGAACTGCGCGACAAGCGCGACTCTTCGAGGGAAATAGCGCCCCTGAAAAGAAGTGATGACGCATTCTACCTGGACACAACGGACATGACCGCCTCGCAAGTGCTCGATAAAATGATCGAGGTCATAAATGAAGTTTTTTGAAGGCCGGGCAATTCAGAAATGAAGAGCTGTTACTATGTTTTTACAAACCTGTTTAATGTATATTTCACTATATATAACAGGCTGGATGTCAAAGGAAGAGAGCTGATACCCAGGGAAGGCGGCCTGCTGGTGATCTCGAACCATTCAAGTTATCTGGACCCGCTGATCATAGGGGCGGCCGTAAACCGGAGAATGACATTCCTCGCAAAAAAAGAGCTTTTTACGATACCTCTCGTTGGCAAATTCGTGAGCAGCTTCTCACTGCCCGTAAGCCGGGAGGGCTCATCGCACAAGATGATAAAAGAGACCGTTCAAAGGCTCCGCAGCGGGGAAGCGATAGCCATGTTCCCGTCCGGGGAGCGGGACAAAGGAGGCGACGGCGCCGCAGCCGGGTTCAAGCGCGGCCTGGAGCTTCTGGCCAGGCTTTCAAAGGTCCCGGTGCTGCCGGTCTATATAAAAGGGGCTGACATGTCGCTTCCGGTAGGGGGCAAGTTCCCGAAACCGTTCAGGATTTCGGTGAGGTTCGCGCCATGCATTGTCCCCGGCGGGGAGGACAGCACTGGACAGGAAAAAGATATGATTTCCCGGGCCATGGAAAGCATAGGGAGGCTAAGGACCGCATGAAACTGGTTGTCGCCAGGAGCGCAGGTTTTTGTTTCGGGGTAAAAAGGGCCATTAACAAGGCCTTCGAGGTGGCGGAGACCGAAAAAAACGTCTTTACCCTAGGTCCGATCATCCATAACCCGCAGGTGATCGATGCCCTTTCCAAGCGGGGCATAGGCGTTGCGGATAATATAAGCGACCTGAAAAAGGCGGGCGCGAAGAAGGTAATTATCAGGACCCACGGCATCTCGCTTGAGGACCGGAACAGGCTCGAAGATGAAGGTTTCGAGCTGATGGATCTGACTTGTCCATATGTCCAAAAAGCCCAGCGTTATGCTAAACTTCTTAAGGACGAAGGCTACCAGGTAGTTATCCTGGGGGATATAGAACACCCTGAAGTAATAGGCCTCAAGAGTTATGCGGGAAAAGAGGCCTGGGTGGTAAAGGATTCGGAAGGCCTTCCAAAGGAAATTAAGAACAGGGCCGGCCTCGTAGTACAGACCACTCAGCCCGTTGACGAGCTTAAAAAACTCGTCTCCAGGATGATTGAGCAGACCAGGGAGCTTAAGGTTTATAATACAATATGCAGCTCCACTGCGCTTAAGCTGAAAGAGACAGAGGAAGTGGCTGGCGGAGTGGATATTATGCTTGTGGCCGGCGGCAGAAACAGCGCCAACACGACACAGCTTGCGAGGCTATGTGAAAACCTGTCAGTGCCAACTCATCACATAGAGACCGCCGATGAGCTTAAAGAGCAATGGTTTAGGGGTGCCGGAAAGGTCGGACTGACCGCTGGGGCCTCCACCCCGGACTGGATAATAGAGGACATAATTAAAGTCTTAAAAGGATACGGGAGGACGTAAAAACAATGGATATGAACGAAAACGAATTACAACAGCTTTACGATCAGAGCTTTAATGAGATCGAGGCCGGCGCTTTAATAAAGGGCAAGATCATTTCTGTAAAAGAAACCGGGATGGTAGTGGACGTGGGCTACAAGTCCGAGGGTTTCATCTCGCGAGATGAGTTTTCCGAGGACGAAATGTCGCAGATGCGGCCGGGCGATGTCCTGGAAGTCTACGTGCAGCAGCTTTCAGACCGGGAAGGAATGGTCGTGCTCTCGCGGAGAAAGGCCGTCAGGATAAAGGCCTGGGAGCGGATAGAAGAGGCCATGGGCAACGAGGAGCCGGTCGAGGGCGTTATAACGGGCAAGACCAAAGGCGGTCTTTTTGTGGACGTCTACGGATTGAAGGCTTTTTTGCCGGGCTCGCATGCCGGAGTAAGGGTGAATGAGATAGATTCATTCATCGGCAAATCGATGAAATTCAAGGTGCTCAAAACCAATAACAAGCACTCCACCCTGGTCGTCTCCAGGAAAAGCCTTATCGATGAGGAAAGGCTCAGGAGAAAGACCGAGACGCTCAAGCACCTGCAGGAAGGGATCGTCCTTAAAGGCTTGGTCAAGAACATAACCGATTACGGCGCTTTCATAGACCTTGGCGGCATTGACGGCCTGTTGCACATATCGGACATGTCCTGGGGAAGGATCTCGCATCCCTCAGAGATGCTCAAGGTGGGCCAGGAAGCTGAAGTGCTCATCCTTAAATTCGACCCTGAACATGAAAAAGTGACCCTTGGGTACAAGCAGAAGATGCCCGATCCATGGGGCAACGTGGACGCAAAATATCCCACCGGCACAAAAATAAATGGCAAAGTGGTCAGCATCACCGATTACGGCGCTTTTATAAAGGTGGAAGAGGGTCTTGAAGGCCTGGTGCACGTATCGGAAATGGACTGGGCGCCAAAACCGAAACACC
>JAKAEG010000136.1 GCA_021819985.1 Nitrospirota bacterium
GATATGGTATGTTTCTTGTAAGTATTTCATCCGTATCATAGAGCTTTCGCATTTTGAATGAAAGACTTAAAATATCCTTTAAGAAAGGGGGGAGAAACAAAAATGAAAAAACTCGTACTTCTGTCAATAAGCGCGCTGCTTGCCATCTCTTTTCTGTCCGTAACCGGATGCCAGAAGAAACAGGAACAGCCTGCGGAGACGGCCCCGGCGGTCAACGCGCCTGCAGCCAATACTCCTGCTCCGGCGACGAACGCTCCTGCGACCAACGCGCCTGCAAGCTAGTAAAAAACTTTTTTTAGAACACCGGTGTCTTAAAAAGATTTAAATCATTATCCGGAAAATGAATGGGGAGGCAACTAGCCTCCCCCATTCATTTTTTTATTCCCCCCCAAAAAAGGTCCTGACCTTCCTTGATAATTCCGGCGGGTGTCGTTTACAATTATGTTAGACGGCAATCGTTTGCCGACAAAAAGTATAAATATACAAAAAAGTACAAATATTAAAATTAAAAAACTTACCCTTGATAAAAGAGAGGTCTTTAATGGTTAACCCGACGGATTCTGGCCTGCTGGAGAGAAAAGACAGGGAATTGGCGGCGATACTGGAGATAAGCCGCGTCCTTACGGCGTCTTTTGACCTGGAGGAAAACCTAGGGGCTGTCATGCGGGTTTTAAGCAGTCTTCTGGAGATGCAGCGGGGCTGCGTCTTTCTGAAGGTCCAGTCGAGCGAGCAGGTGCGCATCGTTGCCGCCCACGGCCTTACGTCAGAGGAGATATTGAGAGGCAAATACAAGATAGGCGAGGGCATAGTGGGCAGGGTCATGGAAAGCGGTAAGGCCATGTTCATCCCGAATATAGGGGCGGAGCCGAAATTCCTGAACAAAACAGGCTCCAGGCCCGATAAAGACGGCATATCTTTCATCTGTGAGCCTATAAAGTTCAAGGATGAAATATTGGGGGTCATCACCGCAGACAGGATATATTCCGCCTCCAGGGGCAGCGTGGATGACGATACAAGAGTTTTGCAGATAGTCTCCTCACTCATGGCCCAGTTCGTGAAGCTCTGGGGCAATTTCAAGAAGGTTGAAGAGGAAAGCCAAAGCCTGAGGCGGGAGCTTGCGCAACGTTACAGCCTGCCAAATATCATAGGGGAATCGGAGAAGTTCCAGAGCGTGCTTAAAGCCATAATGAAGGTGGCAGGAACGGACACTACCGTCCTGCTGCTCGGGGAGTCTGGCACCGGCAAGGAGCTTATTGCGCACACTACGCATTATCAGAGCCCGAGGGCAAAAGGTCCTTTTGTTGCGGTAAACTGCGCGGCCCTGCCGGAAAACCTGCTTGAAGTGGAACTGTTCGGCCAGGAAAAAGGCGCTTTCACGGGGGCGGACCGCAGGCGGATCGGAAGGTTCGAGGCGGCAAACGGCGGCACCATATTCCTGGATGAGATAGGCGAACTGCCACTTGTGCTTCAGGCAAAACTTCTCAGGGTCCTAGAGGAAAAGACCTTCGAACGCGTGGGTTCCTCAAAAAACATGAAAGCGGACGTGAGGATTATCGCCGCAACCAACCGGAACCTTGAGGAGGAGGCAAGAAAAGGCAATTTCAGATCGGACCTGTACTGGAGGCTGAACGTTGTTTCCATAGTGTTGCCTCCGCTTCGCGAAAGGCTGAAAGACATCCCCCTCCTGGCCGATTTTTATCTGAAAAAGTTCAACAGGGCATACGGGAAGGACGTGAGAGCGGGCGCGGCCGCAATGGAAAGCATGGTCAAATATTCATGGCCGGGAAATGTCCGCGAACTCGCAAATACACTCGAACGGCTCGTAATAATGGCTGAAAAGGACGTGATTGAAACCGAGGACCTGCCATATAATCTCGTTTCCGAGGGTGTTACGCCGCACCAGCGCAGTGTATTTGATACCGATACCTCTTTGGGCAACGAGGTCAAGAACCTTGAACGGCAGAGGATAATAAAGGCCCTGAGAGAGAATAATTTCGTTCAGCAAAAAACGGCTTACGCCCTTGGCATTACCCCAAGAAAGCTTGCCTACAGGATAAAGAAATACAATATCGACCTGGCCGCCGTGAGATAAGCCGGAGCGCCTTTCCTTTCAGTAGATCCAAAACGTTTCCTGAATTTTGCATTTATTTTATTTATTTCTTTGAAAATTCCGCGGAAAAGCCTGCCTGAATGTTTCCCGGCGTGAAAATAGCTTTAGAATCCGTTTTAACTTTTCCTATATAACCTATTGTAAAAATATATTAGTTGTTTTATTATTCGCCAGTCTGGGGAGACTCATTTTAAATGTATTATTGCCGTATGAGAGGGAGGTTTTTAAAAATGGCGAGACTGGATGCAAGGTGCAAAATCCGTATACCCGTAATAATCGTAGTCAAGGGGCAGGATGGAAATCTTGAGTCAGTTACTTCGAATCTTGGAGTCGGAGGCGCTTTCATAAACTCTTCATTCTCTCTGCCGGAAAATACGCATCTACGGCTCCGCGCGCCCCTTTTGGGCAGGGAACTGGAAGTGGAAGGAAAGGTTTTGAGGCGGGAGGATAACGGCGTGGCGGTCAAATTTCTGGAAGTCGGGGAGGAGGAAAAATCCGCCCTCTGGGAATATATCAGAGGAAATATCGAAAAGACCACATGCCCCAACTGCGGTGCCGCTTTTGAAAATGAAAGCGCCCGCTGTTCAAATTGCGGGATAGAGAGGGATTTGGGCCAGCCCGCGTATCGTGACAAATATGAAGAGCAACAGGTTTCTTCCTGGTGCAGCCTGCTTGATTTGGAGATTGACCGGTTCTTGGGCACCATGGATGAGCTGGAGGCAAGGCTCCTTGGCGGTATTTACGAGCACGATGAGATTTTAAAAAAGACCCATGCCGCAATTGATGAGATGATGGCCTTTTGCGTCAAATTCGAGCAAAATGTGCAGGACAGGGAGCTGGTCGCAAAAAAGCAGAACGAATTCAAAGATAAGACCGCTTATATGCTTTGTAAAAGCTGGTTTATGAACCATGCGCGCATATGGCCTCAGGGCTATCAGGGGGATTATAAAATGCTCGATCGCATTTATAAAAATATTCCCCTTTCAGAAGGGATCGGTTCTTTCATAGACTGTTATTTTCTGGACTACTCTCTTTCGAGGGCGGTCAGAGGCAGGCTCCTTAAAGCAAAAGAGATACTCACTCAAGAGTTCCTTAAAAAGAAAGACCAGAGTTTTTTTGATATTGGGTGCGGATCAAGCCGTGATCTGTTTGAGATGTCCGCGACCATAATTAATTCGGATATTCGGGTCGCCTGCATAGATATTGATGAAGACGCCCTCCGCTTTTCAATGGAGCGCCTTACATATGCGGGGCTGGGGGACCTGATTCAGCTACGGAAATATAATGTGGCCCGTATGATAAACCGGGCAAGAAACCTGAAAGAATTCGGCGCACAGGACATAATCTATAGCGCCGGAGTTTTCAATTATCTGCCGGACAGTTTGATCCTTAATCTGTTGGGCGCTCTTTATGAGCTGTTGAATCCGGGCGGCAAGATGATAATTGCTTTTGAGGATGCCGAGCAGTACCGCCGTCAGGAAGTGCATTGGCTAGTGAACTGGGACTCATTTCTTCAGCGCGCCGAACCCGACTGCAGGGCCCTTTTCAGTGCTTCGGGTTTTCCGGCGGTCGATATAAGGCGTGACGAAACGGGTGTGATTATGTTCTGCACGCTGGAAAAAGATGGCAGCCTCTGATCCTGACCTGTCCAAAAAAGAAATTTATATAAACGAAAACCTGCTTCGTTCAGCTAGCTATTGGATGAGTATGATGTGCATCCTTGGGGCGTTCCTTTTTCTCGTTTTCTCTGTCGTTGATTATTTTATGTCACCCACCAATTTCAGGTTTTTCCTTCTGCTGAGAAGCTTGACGGCAATAAGCCTGATCACCATATCCGGTATTACTTTTGCCATAAACAGAAAGAAGGTCAAAAAAGGGGTCCTCTATTTCCTGCTCCTGATAACTACCGCCGTTGCCGCAGTCCCAATAGAGATAATGATCCTGAGGCTGGGCGGCCCCAGCTCCGCTTATTATGCGGGCCTTATACTCGTGGTTATAAGTCTCCTTGGGTTTCTGCCACTGAGTTTTCCATTATCTCTGACCAGCGCAGGATTGGTCTATCTGATTTATATAGTCCCGCTGTTAATGGAAAAATCAAGGCTTGACGCGCCCATGTTCATCAACAACAACACATTTCTTGTTGCAACCATGGTGCTTGGGCTTACCTGGCGGTTTCTTAACCAGAAAAAAAATATCGAGATGCTTGGCCTCCAGTATGATCTGGACCAGGACAAGAAGCAGCTTGAGACTTACTCCACTGATCTAGGACGTCTCGTTCAGGAGCGCACCAAGGAACTCAACAAATCCGAACTCATGTTCCGCTCTCTTTTCCAGAACGCCCAGGACGGCATTCTTATTATGGACCAGAAAGGCAAAATACTGGACGTCAACAAGGTCCTCTGCGATATTCACGGGTTCGACAAGAACTCTCTTGTGGGCGCCAATATCGTGCTCTTTGAGACCGAAGAGGACGAATCGCTTTTCAGGGAGCGTATGGAAAGGATACTCAGCGGAGAGCCGTTGCTTTATGAGACGCGCCATTACAGGAAGGACGGCAGCAAGATATCCCTCGAGGTAAGCTCAAAGGTAATAGACGTGGACGGCCGCAAGCTCATCCAGTCCTTCTATCGCGACGTTACCGAGAAAAAGAAGCTTCAGACCCAGCTCGTCCATTCCCAGAAAATGGACTCCGTCGGGCAGCTTGCCGGCGGTATCGCTCACGATTTCAATAACATACTTACAGCCATACTCGGCTTTACCGAACTGATTCTGCTAAAAGAAGACCTCGATGAAGACATCGCAAGCAAGGTAAGGACGATAGACAAGGTCGCGCGGCAGGCGGCCCAGATGGTCTCAAAACTCCTGGGCTTTGCCAGGAGGGGACATTTCGAGGCGGTCCCTTTCAGCGTGGATAAGGCCATAATGGACACTCTCGAAATGATCGGGAGGCTGGTCCCGGAGCATGTGACCCTCTCAAAACAGCTTCAGGCACCGCTTGCGATCGCCAAAGGGGATGTAAACCTGATGGACCAGGTGATCATGAACCTGGTCATAAACGCAAAGGATGCGATGCCCGGAGGCGGGAAGCTTACCGTTGCGACTTCGATTGTAAATCTCAGGGAGGAAGACCTGGATATAGGCGCGGATGTCGTTGCCGGCGAATATGTGAACATACTTGTCAGGGACACCGGAACGGGCATCCCGGACAAGGACCTCCCGCACATATTTGAGCCTTTTTTCACCACGAAGGACAAAGGCAAGGGAACAGGGCTGGGACTCGCGATGGTATACGGCATAATAAAGGAGCACAGTGGATACATAACCGTGAAAAGCAGGCCTGGCAAGGGTTCGGATTTCAATGCCTACCTGCCTTTATGTTCTAAAAAGGCCCGGGGCGAAGTTTCTTCTCTTTCAAAAAACCCCGGACCGGGCCCGGATGGCATCGGAGAGACCATACTGGCCATAGACGACGAGGCCCCCGTGCTTCAGTTCATAAAAGAGACCCTGGCGGGCAGAGGATTTAATGTGATCACCATTGGGGACCCCGTAGCCGGACTGGACCTGTTCAGGGACAGACACAGCGATATCAGACTGGTAATCACGGATATGGCAATGCCCGTGATGGATGGGGGCCAGCTGGCAGGCCATATCAAAAGCATCGACCCAACTGCCAGGGTCATAGCCATAACGGGATATAACAATTACAGGCAGGATAAAAACATCTATACGATCATCAAAAAACCCTTTACGAGCGGAAAGCTCCTGGCCACGGTAAACGAAGCGCTGGATAACAAGGGACAAGTTGCAAGGGACAAGCAACAAGGGGAGGTCTGAAAAGGTAATTCTTTTAAAATCCGTACCTTGTTACTTGAAAAAACCTTGTCACCTATAAACTTGCACCGCCCTCAAGGGGCGAGGACTTGAATATGCGCTCAAATGAAGGGGCTGTCATCTCAAACGCCTCTATGACCCTAGGATCGAAATGCCCCGGCAGGGTCCGTCCATCTCCCTCCAGGATCACCCTTACCGCTTCCTGATGGCTGAACGGGGGCTTGTAGGGCCGTTTGCTCACCAGGGCATCGTATTGGTCGCAGATCATCACTATCCTGCCCTCAATCGGGATGTCATTGCCTTTGAGGCCCTTGGGGTAGCCGGTGCCGTCCCATCTTTCGTGATGATTAAGGGCAATGCAGGCAGCCATCTGCATCTTTGGATGCCGGGCGCCCTTAAGGATTTTTTCCCCCATTATCGGATGCGCCTTGATCACCTCGAACTCGCTTGCGGTAAGGGGGCCGTTTTTAAGCAAAATACTGTCCGGGATGCCTACCTTGCCGATATCATGCATCGGAGAGGCGAAAGAAATCGCCTCAACGAAATTTTCGGACATGTCCAGCGCCTGGGCCATAATGCTTGAGTAAAGCCCTATCCGGATATTGTGGGCCCCGGTCTCATTGTCCTTGTACTCGGTCACGGTCGTGAGGCATTGCGCGATCTCGTTGTTAAGGCCCCTTACCATCGAGAGGGCGTCGCCCAGTTCCTTGGTCCTCTCGTTCACCGTTTTTTCGAGCATCTTTTTGTAATCCCTCTCCATCCGGATAAGCCTGTTGTACTCGACCGCCCTTTCGATCGAGTGCAGCACATGCAGCGCTTTATAGGGCTTTACAATGAAATCGAACGCGCCCTTTTTTACCGCCGTAATGGCTATGTTCATATCGGCATGGCCGGTCATCAGGATCACGGGGATATCAGGGTGTTCACGGCGTATTTGCTCCAGCAGATCCAGTCCGGAGATATCAGGCATCTTCACGTCCGCAAGTACGGCGTTCACCCGGACCGAATCGAGGGTTTTAGCGGCATCCCAGGCATTGCCGCATGCGATAACAGGATAGCCACGTTCCTTTAACAGGCAGGAAAGCGCATCAATAATAAAAGGTTCGTCGTCTACTACCAAAATGGCGCTTTCGATCTTTTCCGTCTGTATACTCATCCGCCCTTCCGGAATCAAAAAATATGCAACGCTTTTAAATCAATTTTGAGATGGTTCCTAAAAAGTATACAAAATACTTGAAAAAAGTTTCAATTTGCCTTGTGGGCATTTTTATTAACGGGCTCATAATAATATTCATCCGGTTTTCCTTTGTTCGTCATGCCCGAGGACCTTAATCGGGCATCCATTTTAAGATTGCCCTTTTACCTGGATTCCCGCTAAAGACATGCGGGAATGACGGCATCGGATGTTCAGACTATTTTGAGACTATTAATAAGGGCCGGTTTTTTACGCATTCAGGAGTATTTCAGGCGGGCTTTAATTCGTTCGGCCAGCTTGACCGGGGAAGTGAATATCTTTGCCATGAACTCCGTAGCTCCTGCCTGGACCGCCGCTTCGGAGGCGCCGGGCGACGATTTGGCCGAGACCACCAGGATGGGGACCTTTTCCATTCCAGGCATTTGCCTGATCGAGGATAACAGCCCAAACCCTTCACCTCCGCTCATATACACTACCACGTCTATTTTTTCAGTTTCTATTTTCGCCATTGCGGCGGCGCTGTCTTCCGCCTCGAAAACGGTAAAACCTTCCAGGACCAGCTTGCTTCTGTAGAGCCGCCTGGCTGCATCGTTTTCATCGATTATCAGGGCTTTTTTCCGCTCATCGGATTTTTCGGAAGTGATTTCTTCTATATGTCTCTTAATAAAATCGGCAAGGACCCTTTTTTGTTCATTCTTGAGGTCCATGAACTCCAGACCCATCCCCACGCCATGCTTTGAATGCTGTACGCGCGCCTTCAGCTCCAGTTTGACATTGTCCAGCGGCAGCGCGATATTGACTATGGAGCCCGTTATGAAGTGGCGGCCGGTATGGATGTATATTCCGCTTATACTCAGATCAAGACCGGTCGCTCCGATCAGGTTATTTATAAGGACCTGTCTTCTGAAGATAATTCTGTGGCTTTTTCGGTTATCGGCCATTCAGTTCAGATTTTTTTAAAATCCAGTCCATCCCCATGTCATTTTAAATTTTTTAATTATATAAAGCAATGTCGTTGACATGAAAAATCCTTTAGAAATTCTTTAGTTTTTGTACCGGGGCTCTCAAATTATTAACTTGGCAACTAAATAATAAACTTATATGGTAAAATATGCGCATGGAAAAGATCGATGCACGAACACTGAGCCAGGATGCGCAGTATCAAAT
>JAKAEG010000137.1 GCA_021819985.1 Nitrospirota bacterium
CCTGTCCAGGACTCCCGGCGTAAAGGAAGCCTCAGTCAATTTTGCCGCCGAACGCACACACGTCCTATATGATCCCGGGGCGGTTACAGCCAACGACCTGATAAATATCATAAAAAATCTGGGTTACGGGGTGGCATCCGGAAAACAGATCCTGTCCGTTAAAGGCATGTCCTGCGCGGCCTGCGCGGCCCGCCTTCAGAAGGTCCTTACCAATATGGATGGCGTTCTGTCTGCCCAGGTCAACTTCGCCGCGGAAAAAGCCTCGGTTGAATATCTTCCCTCCCAGGTCGGCTACAGGGAGTTCAAAGAGGCGGTCGCGGGAGCGGGTTATGAGGTAACGGAGTCCGAGGGAGACAATGCCGTCTTAAAAGAGCAGCAGGAAAGGGACGCCCGGTATAAGGACCTGAAAAAGAGGCTCCTTGCGGGCGTTATCCTTACAGCCCCCATTTTTCTCATTATGTATGGCCCGATTTTCTGTCTCGGCCACATATTCGGATTAAACTTAAGATCCCTGTTTAACATGCCTGCGCGGCTTGGTTTTTTCATCCAGTTCGCACTCGCGACCCCGGTACAGTTCTGGATAGGAAGGCAGTTTTACAGGGGGGCCGTTTCGGCCGCAAGGCATCGCACTACCGACATGAACACGCTGATAGCCGTAGGGACCTCAGCGGCGTATCTTTACAGCGTCCTTGCCACGTTCTTTCCCTCCATGTTCCAGATAAAAGGTTTCAACGCGCCTTCCGTTTACTTTGACACTTCCTCCGCAATAATCGTTCTGATCTTGCTTGGCAGGACGCTTGAGGCAAAAGCAAAAGGGCAGACCTCCGAGGCGGTTAAAAAACTTATTGGACTTAAGCCCGCCACGGCGCGTGTACTGAAAAACGGAATTGAGACGGACATACCGGTGGGGGACGTAGGTATTGGAGATGTGGTGATAGTGAAACCCGGCGAGAAGGTCCCGGTCGATGGCGTGGTAAAAGAAGGCCATTCATCGGTGGATGAGTCGATGATAAGCGGGGAGCCGATGCCTGTAGAAAAGAAGGCGGGAGACCCTGTCATAGGCGGCACTATCAACAAGACCGGCTCATTCAGGTTCGAAGCGCTAAAGGTAGGCAGGCAAATGATGCTCTCCCGGATAATAGAGCTGGTCGAGCAGGCCCAGGGCACGAAACCCCCTATTGCGAAGCTTGCGGACAAGATCGCTTCATATTTTGTGCCTACGGTCATAGGGGTGGCCGTTCTCACTTTCGCCGTCTGGTATATGGCCGGACCGGCCCCGGCGTTCACCTACGCTTTTTTAAACTTCATTGCCGTGCTCATAGTGGCCTGCCCCTGTTCGTTGGGCCTTGCCACGCCTACATCCATCATGGTGGGCACCGGCAAGGGCGCGGAAAACGGCATACTCATCCGGGGCAGCGAGGCGCTTGAAACGGCCCACAAGCTGAACGCCATAGTTTTCGACAAGACAGGCACGCTCACTATCGGAAAACCGTTGCTGACAGCGATCGAAACCAATGGGGAGTATGGGAATGATGACGTCCTGTTCTATGCCGCAAGCGCCGAGCGGGGCTCCGAACACCCGCTTGCAGAGGCCATACTCAATGCCGCTAATGACAAGGGGATAAGACTTGCGGACCCTGCTGGATTCGAGGCCGTGCCGGGCCGGGGGATAAAGGCTGTGGTGGATGGCAGAAAAATAATATTCGGAAACCCTATTATGATGAGGGATGAGGGAATAAAAAATATATCCGGATTAGAAGAGATGGCGGAGAGTTTCGGGCATGATGGCAAGACCCCGATGCTGCTGGCAATTGATGGCAGGGCGGCGGGCGTGCTTGCCGTATCGGATGCTGTCAAGGAACATTCCGCGCAAGCGGTGAAGACCCTTTTGGATATGGGGCTTGAGGTGATCCTGCTTACGGGAGACAATCCCTTAGCCGCAGGACATATCGCAAAAAGCGTGGGCATTGAGCGTGTTTTCGCTGAAGTCCTTCCCGAAGACAAGGCAAGGATAATAAAAAGGCTGCAGGAAGAAGGAAAACGCGTGGCCATGGTCGGAGACGGCATAAACGACGCCCCGGCGCTTGCCCAGTCCGATATCGGAATAGCACTTGGCACGGGGACCGATGTCGCTATCGAGGCGGCCGGCATTACGCTTATAAGCGGAGACCTGCGCGGGGTGGCAGCGGCAATCGCCCTTTCAAAGGCGACAATGAATAACATCAGGCAAAACCTCTTCTGGGCATTCGCCTACAACGTAATACTTATACCTGTTGCGGCGGGTGTGCTCTTCCCTTTTACGGGAATGCTCTTGAACCCGATATTCGCCGCCGCCGCCATGGGGATGTCCTCGGTGACGGTCGTCTCGAACGCGCTCAGGCTGAAGAGATTCAAAGCGCCCGTTTAAGGGCAAAACAGGCATCCAAAGGCAAATAAATGCTCCAAAGATATAGCCTCTCTATTTCGATACCGATGATATTTCCCCTGGATCTGGTAAATATCCTCCCGGAGAGGGCTTTGGCCAACAACATTGCATTTTTAAATCGGTGGCGACTATCGAGTACAAGTTGAAAGCGAGATATTGCCATTTATCCTTTGATTGGCTCAAATACGTGCTCTACCTTATATCGGGCTATTCTCTTGCCTTTTTTGGGCTCCATGCGTTTCAATGGCAACTCTTTGTCGATAAAATCGATTTCCGCCCCATCAGCAAAGGAATCAGCAAGTATCGGAGTCTCGATAATCTGTCTTATAAAATCAAATGTCATACCGATGTTTCTTTCTGCAAGTTCCTTCTTTGTCATTGTTTCATTCCTCGTTTGAATTTTTCTTTATACCATTCCCACCTGTCTTTCAGGTCTTGTTCAGCATAAGTCAAGGCATCCCTCAGGTTTTTGATCGGGATAAGCTGTTTAACCTCTCATCCCTTTCCGGACAGGATATCGCGATGAAAAAAGCCATGAGAGCAGTCATATCTTACAATGGCATGCCATTTATCTCCGATTTTCGATTCAGTCATTCCGTGCCCGACGACCACGGAATCCAGCGACTCTGATATTAGTGTCATTGCGAGGGGGCGTAAGCCCCCGTGGCAATCTCGTCATTATGGTCATTCCCGCGCAGGCGGGAATCCAATTAAAAGGGAAAATAGAACCGTTGTCCCCTTTTCCTATTTACGAATGGCGCTAGTTTTCCTCAAACTTGAGATATTTATTTTCACAAGATGTGAAAATTTGGTTACGCTTTTTCTTGCCCTTAAAAAAAGGGACGGTTTCTTTGTCCGTCCCTTTTTCCCCTCTCGGCCCTTTACTTCTTTTTACCGCCCTTCGGTTTCTTTACTTCTTTTTTCGCCGGTTCTTTTGCCATTTGGTTCACCTCGCTTTCCTTCCTTCATTTTGGCATACTTTAGGGCCAGTGCGCTGCCATTAATACTGATTTTCCTTCCAAATTGTAATCTCCCGGCTTGAAAGTCCGGGGGATAAACGGATGTCGTCCATGGAACTCTTTGACCGGGTGGCACGGGCGCTCAAACGCAAACTGGTTATATCATTGTAGCCGTAACCATTTCAACGCAACCGAATTAAGTATGATGTCCCCGGAATTTCGGGGTGCGGATTTCCAAAAGAATAGGGGATGTGCACATCCCCTATTAATAGAATCGTCCTATTTTCCGGATTTCGATCTCATTTATCTGCCTTCTCTATGGAAGCCTATCTGGCGGCGTTTTATTTCTGGATGGGCCATTAACTTACGTATAGCGTCGAAAAAGTGAAACCTGAAAACCAGTTTATGAAAACTCTTCCATAAACTGTTTCATGGACAATGCCATGACCCAGCCGGTTATGCTGAGGTTGGCATGGCTTTTCCCTCCCGGTTCGCCGTCGTCGGGGGCGGGTTAAAGCTGAAGATGGAAAGGAGTTTTAGAGGGGTGTTTGAACGTGAATGAACAGTCCGGACCAAAAAAGCCTTTAAAAAGCATAAATTAAAATTTTCAGCTTGAACAAAAAACAACAAAAAAGAGAGATAGGCCATTGGGGAGCGAAGGCTTATAGATTGAAGGGCGGGAGGGTGGGATGCCTTTTTCCTTTTCTTGAATTAAGCCCGGCTAATGTGTGATAATTTGCCTCTGCATATGAAAAATTAAAAAATTCTTATTCCATAAAGGAGGCTTTTGCCGGATGGCCAGGATTGACGAACTCTGCATAAATACCATAAAGATGCTCGCCGTGGACGCGGTGGAAAAAGCGAACTCCGGACATCCGGGGATGCCCCTTGGAGATGCCGCCATGGCTTATGTGCTCTGGACCAAAGCGCTCAGGCACAACCCCAAAAACCCCGTTTGGCAAAACAGGGACAGGTTCGTCCTTTCCGCCGGGCACGGCTCAATGCTCCTGTACAGCCTGCTTCACCTGACCGGCTACAATATCTCGCTTGATGATATAAAGAATTTCCGTCAATGGGGCAGCGCCACTGCCGGCCACCCGGAAATAAGCAGAGCGCACGGAATAGAGACGACCACTGGCCCGCTTGGACAGGGGTTCGCAACGGGCGTGGGTATGGCCGTGGCTGAAAAGCGCTTAAGAGACCTGTTCAACAAGCCCGGTTTTCCGGTCATCGATTACAACATATACGGGATAACAAGTGATGGGGACATGATGGAGGGCGTTCAATCCGAGGCGGCCTCGCTGGCGGGCCATCTTGGATTGGGAAAGATCATCTATCTGTATTCGGACAACAAGATA
Source organism: Nitrospirota bacterium (assembly GCA_021819985.1). Lineage (GTDB taxonomy): Bacteria > Nitrospirota > Thermodesulfovibrionia > Thermodesulfovibrionales > JdFR-88 > JAKAEG01. The sequence goes on from JAKAEG010000137.1 coordinate 4,743, forward strand.
ACGATCGAAGGGGCCACGGACCTCGCTTTCTCAGAGGACGTGGGAGCGCGATACACGGCTTACGGGTGGCATGTCCAGAAGGTGGACGGCTACGATCTTACCGGCATTGCAAAGGCGCTGGCGGCCGCGAAAAAAGAAAAAAACCGCCCTTCCCTGATAATCGCCAGGACCAAAATAGCCCAGGGATGCCCTACACTGGAAAATACATCAAAGGCCCACGGCGCCCCGCTGGGCGCTGAGGAGGAAAGGCTTTTTAAACAGTTTTGCAGCTGGCCCAACAAGAAATTCTACGTCCCCAGGGAGGCCTCCAGTGAGATGCTCAAGGCCGTAAAGCGGGGCAAGGCCGATGAGGCCGCCTGGGACGCCATGATGGCCAGGTACAGGAAGAAATATCCCGAACTGGCAGCGATGTGGGACAATTTCAACTCCGGGAAATTTTCAGACGGATGGGAGGAAGCGTTCCCGGCATTTAAACCCGGGGATTCCATCGCCACAAGGAGCGCTTCCGGCAAGGTATTGAACTCGATTGCTCCAAAGACCCCGCAGCTCATTGGCGGCTCAGCCGATCTCGCACCCTCGAATAATACATATGTAAAGGGAACGGGTGATTACACCCGCGAGCGCTCCGGCGCAAATATACATTTTGGAATAAGGGAACACGCAATGGGGGCCATTTTAAACGGCATTTCCTTAAGCGGGATGCTGCTGCCCTACGGAGGCACTTTTCTTGTGTTCTCGGACTTCCTGAGGCCCTCTCTCAGGCTCTCCTCGCTCATGCAGACGCATGCGGTATATGTATTTACCCATGACTCCGTAGGAGTTGGCGAGGACGGGCCCACGCACCAGCCGATAGAGCAACTGGCAAGCCAGAGGGCTATGCCGGGGCTGATGGTGATGAGACCCGCGGAAGCCAACGAGACCGCTGAGGCCTGGAAATTCGCCCTTACCCATAAAGGCCCTACAAGCCTTGTACTTTCAAGACAGAACCTTCCTGTTCTGGACAGGAAGAAAGACGGATACGGCCCGGCAGCAGGAATAAAAAAAGGCGCTTACGTGCTTTCTGATTTTTCACCGAAAGGAAAACCCGAGCTGATACTGATGGGGTCGGGCTCGGAAGTACACCTCTGCCTTGAAGCGGCCCGTGTCCTGAGGGAGAAAAAGATAAACGTCCGCGTGGTCAATATGGCCTGCTGGAGGCTCTTTGACCTTCAGCCGCAGGCATATATAAATAAGGTGCTTCCGCCCTCGGTGGAAAAAAGGCTTGCTGTTGAGGCCGCCTCTCCTTTCGGGTGGCACAAGTATACCGGGACAAAAGGGGTGGTGATAGGAATCGATCATTTTGGCGCGTCCGCGCCCGGTAAAGTGGTATTCGAGAAGTTCGGCTTTACTGTGGAAAACGTCGTAAAAAAAGCGCTGGCCCTGATTAAAAGTTAAGTCCCTTTAAAAAACCTGCCGTATCCGAGAGGTCGTTAAGGACGAGGTCCGCGCGCGTGGCCAAAAGTTCGGCTGCCGTATACCGGCCTGTGGCCACGGCTATCGCATGTGCCCCATGGAGCTTCGCGCATTCCACGTCGCGCGGCGTGTCGCCTATTACGGTGCAGTCTTCAAATGTAATGGCTGCTTGCGGGTGGCGCGTCCTGAAGCGCTCAAGCGCTATTGGCAGAAGGACGTTTCTGTCCGCGTTATCGCTTCCGAAAGCGCCTGAAGGGAAATATTCGTTCAGGCCGAACGGTTTCAGCTTGGTCCTTGCCCCTTCTTCTATGTTGCCCGTCAGAAGCCCAAGCGCCATATCTTTCATGATCTCTAAGGCGTTAAGCGCGTCCTTTACTCCGGGTTTCAGTTTTTTTCCGGGATTATCGATTCCGGCCCTTAGGTGCTCCAGATATATCCGGATAAAAGCGGGCAACTGGCCGTCCATCACAATTCCGTGCTTATCCAGGGCTTCATTAATTATCTCCGTGTCCGTTTTTCCGCACATGCTTATGCCCCGGAATGCGTTATCGATCGAGAACATTTGCAGGAAGGCGGCGTCCAGCGCCCTTGAACCTGCCCCGCCTGAGTCAAGCAATGTCCCGTCTATGTCGAAAAGCACAAGTTTCATTTTTTTGTTTCTCTTGTTTTTAATTTTTATAAAAATCTAATTTATTATAACCCGTATTGAAGCGGGCTTTTGGGTATAATATACAAAGGCAGCGGGATTTCAAAAAGTAAAAAAATTAAAAAAAAGCCGAAAAGAATTGACAACCGCTGGCTTTCTCTAGTAATTTATTCATTCCGGGGCGTAGCGCAGTCCGGCTAGCGCACCTGCTTTGGGAGCAGGGGGTCGGAGGTTCGAATCCTCTCGCCCCGATTATTGCGCCTGTAGCTCAGTTGGATAGAGCAACTGCCTTCTAAGCAGTGGGTCAGGGGTTCGAATCCCTTCAGGCGCACCATTTTTAATCACGCGTTTTTGTAAGAAAAAAACCCTTCCATAGAAAGCGGCTTCTGTATCCGGATTGGTCGTGACAAGGTAGATCCAAATCCATTCTCCGGGCTCGGGCAGGACATCGGAATGATCACCGCTGCCGGATGCGAGGACTGCTTCCCGGCCCCGGTCGGGCTCCATGTGCATGCCGGCGACCACCTCGTCTTCGACCAGCAGTTCATGCTTATGTCGGGCTGCATTGTGGAGATGAAAAAAAACAGGGACGGCTGGCTGATCAAAATGACAGGGGAAAACTGCAACTATTGATAAAACTGCCCCTGATTTTGCGAAGAAGGATATACCTAAACAGGATGCCCCCTTGCGGCAGAAATCCATTGACATGAAGGAGGCAGCTGCATAGTATAATGCAACGGGTCGCTTCCTACTTCAACGAATGAAGGGGCCATCTCAGAAAACAGGGTTGGGGATACGGGAAATGTTACAGTGGCGGGCGATTTTAACAGCATGGACATTAACGCGAACTCTTGAAAAAAAGAGAAAAATGGTTTTCCTTCAGTTTATAGAACATTTATGATGAAAAAAATCCAGCCATCTTCCCTCAATGACCGCAGCCAGTTTATGGATACTCCTTTGAAGCTGCCTACCCCTCCTGCTATTGCGATGAAAATCCTTGACACCGTATTAAGGACGAACTTCTCCTCTGAGGATCTGGCACATCTCATCGAGATTGACCCGGCACTTACTATCAGGATACTTGGCTATGCGAATTCATCTTTTTATGCAGACGGCAAACGGAACGTCGGCGGCGTTAGGCGCGCAATTGATGTGCTCGGGATAAGCGCGGTGAGAAATATTGCTCTTTCCTTCAGTATTGTTGACGCTTTATGGGACCGGGGAACGAGGGGATTCGATTATGACAACTTTTGGAAAGGGTCGGCGATCCGGGCTTCAGCTGCAAGTATTTTTGCAATATTTACGGCTTGTGTTTCGGAGGATGCATTTATTGTTACCCTGCTGGCGGATGTCGGCAAGGTATTGATGTTCATGGCCAGACCGGATGATTATTTGATGGTGCAAAGAGAGGTTCGCGATACCGG
>JAKAEG010000138.1 GCA_021819985.1 Nitrospirota bacterium
AAAGCAACGTCAAAGTGGATGCCCGACTAAGACACTCGGGCATGACGCCTTAAAAGAGGCGAGCGTGTTTTACCCCGGCATGACGTCTTTAATGAAACCCGGGTTTTTCAAGAGCCTGCTAGACGGTGGACTTGGAGAGGTCCGTTCCCGTCTTGCCTTTTACCGCTGCCTGCGCTGCCGCCAGCTTGGCTATCGGGACCCTGAAAGGCGAGCAGCTCACGTAATTGAGCCCTATCCTGTGGCAGAACTCCACGGATTTGGGTTCGCCGCCGTGCTCTCCGCAGATTCCCATTTTAAGGCCTTTTTTGGTCTTTCTGCCTTTTTCGACCGCCAGTTTCATGAGCTGGCCCACTCCGTCCTGGTCCAGGGTTATGAACGGGTCATCCTCAAGGATGCCCTGTTCGACATAGACCGGCAGGAACCTTCCCGCGTCGTCCCTTGAAAGACCGAAAGTGGTCTGTGTAAGGTCGTTGGTGCCGAAAGAGAAAAAGTCCGCCTGTGTCGCTATCTCATCGGCCGTAATGGCGGCCCTTGCCACTTCTATCATCGTACCTATCGAATAATCCACCTTTATCTTGCAGCTCTTCTGCACTTCATCCGCCACCCTGAGGGCCATCTCGCGCATGCTCTTAAGCTCGTTGACATGGCCAACGAGGGGTATCATTATCTCGGGAGATACCTTGACCTTCTGTTTCTTAAGTTCGCAGGCGGCCTCCATAATCGCCCTTACCTGCATTTCGTATATCTCCGGGTAAGTTATGCCAAGGCGGCACCCGCGGTGTCCCAGCATCGGGTTGAATTCGTGGAGCGCATTGTTTCTTGTCTTGAGCTTGTCGAACTTTACGCCCATATCGGAGGACAGTTCCTGGAGTTCCTCATCCGTATGGGGCAGGAATTCATGAAGCGGCGGGTCCAGAAGCCTAACCGTCACCGGAAGGCCCTTCATTTCCTTGAATATGCCTATAAAGTCACTTTTCTGAAAGGGAAGGAGCTTCGCGAGGGCTTTTTCACGTCCTTCCTTGTTGTCGGCTAAGATCATTTCCCGGACCGCCTTTATCCTTTCAGGCTCGAAGAACATATGCTCCGTCCTGCAAAGCCCTATGCCTTCGGCCCCGAAACCCATTGCGGTACGCGCGTCTTTCGGGGTGTCGGCATTGGCCCATACGCCGATCTTCCTCGTCTCGTCCGCCCATTTCATTATGGTGGTAAAGTCTTTTGTGATCTCGGGCTGAACAAGCGGGGCCTCTCCCAGCATGACCTCTCCCGTGGAGCCGTTCAGGGTGATGAAATCGCCCTCCTTTACGGTCATCTCTTTGACCATGAATTCTTCTTTTTCTTTGTCATAGACCTTTACTTTTGTTGTGAATATCTTTTTTTCCTCATCTATATACACTGAACCCGCTCCGGCAACGCAGCATTTCCCCATGCCCCTTGCGACAACAGCGGCGTGGGAGGTCATTCCCCCCCTGGCCGTAAGTATGCCCTGAGCGGCGTGCATGCCGCCTATATCTTCAGGCGAGGTCTCAGGCCTTACGAGTATCACCTTTTCATCCTGCTTGGCCCAGTTCTCCGCGTCCTCGGCATTGAAGACCACTTTGCCGACGGCCGCGCCGGGAGAGGCGGGAAGCCCCTTTTTTTCCAGCTTCATTATGGTCCTGGGATCTATATTAGGGTCTACCATGGGGTGCAGGAGCTGATCGAGCTGCTGTGGGTCCAGTCTGAGGAGTGCCGTCTTTCTGTCGATCTGTTTTTCCTTCACCAAATCGATGGCTATCTTGAGAGCGGCCCTGGCGGTCCTTTTTCCCACCCTGGTCTGAAGCATGTAAAGCTGGCCTTCCTGGACCGTAAATTCGAGGTCCAGCATGTCCTTATAATGCTTTTCCAGTTTCTTATATATGGTATCCAGGGTCTTGTAGGCCTTGGGCAATCTTTTTTTAAGCTCGTCTATGTGCATGGGGGTGCGAATACCCGCGACGACGTCTTCGCCCTGGGCGTTTATCAGGCACTCCGCGAAGAAGCGCTTCTGGCCGGTGGATGGGTCGCGCGTGAAGCCCACGCCCGTGCCTGAATCGTCTCCCATGTTGCCGAAGACCATCGTCTGCACGTTGCAGGCCGTCCCAAGGTTATGCGGTATGTCGTTCAACGACCTGTATTTGATCGCCCTGTCCCCGAACCATGAGCCAAAGACTGCGTTAATTGCCATTTCAAGCTGCTTAAAGGGGTCTTCAGGAAAATCGGAACCCGTTTCTTTCCGGTAGATGGCTTTAAAGGTCCCGACCAGCTTTTTAAGGTCTTCCGCGTTAAGACCGGTATCCTCGGAAACTCCCCTGTCATGTTTCATGGCGTCGAGGGCGCACTCGAACTTCTTTTTGTTTATGCCCATGACGATGCTTCCGAACATGCCGATGAAGCGCCTGTACGCGTCATATGCGAAGCGTTCGTTTCCGGTTTTCTTTATAATGCCCTGGAGAGTATCTTTATTCAGTCCCAGATTGAGGACCGTATCCATCATGCCTGGCATGGAGAATTTCGCGCCGGAGCGGACCGAAACGAGAAGAGGGTTGGACGAGTCCCCGAACTTCATGCCCATCGCCTTCTCGACCTTTTTGAGGTTTCCGAGCACCTGGTCCCACATACCCGATGGATAGCGCTTTCCGTGATCGAAATATGCGTTGCAGGCCTCTGTGGTTATGGAAAACCCGGCTGGAACAGGCAATCCAAGTCTGCTCATTTCAGCAAGTCCGGCGCCTTTGCCTCCAAGCAGGTCTTTCATGCCGCCCTGGCCGTCGGCCTTGCCCATGCCGAAAAAGTAGATCCATTTTTTACCGGCGGCGGCTTTGCTGTCCCTGCCTTTGGCAGTTCCCCCGGCAACCTTTTTAGCGGATTTTTTTGATACTTTCCCTTGTTTAGCAGCTATAGCCATCTAAAACTCCCTCCAGAGCTGAAATAATTTTTTTGCCGCAGGACTTATAAGTCTACCCTATAAGACCTTGGATTTCAATAGTATTAATAGATAGATGAGGGAATTTTATGGGAGAGTTTTATTTGATCTTTGCCCCGGGCAGGATGGATTTTTCGGTCGTAAGGACGGACAGGGCGCCTTCGGAATCCGTGGCCGCAAGCAGCATTCCCCTGGATTCAAGCCCCATGAGCTTTGCGGGTTTCAGGTTAGCCACTATTATCACCGTTTTTCCTTCAAGTTCCTCAGGTTTGTACTGTTTGCCAATACCTGCCACAACCTGCCTGGGCCCTTCCTCGGACAGATCGATCTCCAGGCGCAGGAGCTTGTTCGACCCCTTTACGGGCCCGGCCTTCAGGACCTTCCCGGTCTTAAGCTCCACTTTCGCAAACTCACTTATGTCTATCAGGTTTTCCGGATGCTCTGCCTCAGATTTTTCTTTTTCCTCCGGCTTTTTCTGCTCCTCCTGCATTTTGGGGGTCTCCTTTGACTTTATTTCTTCTTTCTCGATATTTTTTAACTTCTCGATTCTGGGGAAAAGGGCCTCGAATGTGCCCAGTCTTGTGCCGGGCGGCAGCCCTCCCCATAAAGGGTTTTTCCCTCCCGTTTCCGGCAGGCCCATCTCGGCAAGCAATTTTTCCATTGTCTCAGGCATGAAGGGCGAGAGATGGAGCGCCAGGACTCTCAGCGCCTCGGCGGCGGAGTACAGGACTGTGGCCAGCCTCCCTTTGGTTTCAGGGGATTTGGCCAGCGCCCAGGGCGCGTTCGACTCTATGTATTTGTTCGTATATGAGACCAGTTTCCATATCTCCTCAAGCGCCCTCTGGAAATCGAGCGCCGCAAAGGCCTCTTCGGTCCTGCTTACAAGCCCTTCAGCAAGCGATCTCATTTCCTCTTCAGCCTCTTGAGGTTCTGGCACGACCCCGTCAAAGTATTTGTTTATCATTGTGAAGGTGCGGGTCGAGAGGTTCCCCAGGTCGTTTGCCAGTTCCGTATTGATCCTCGTGATCAGCGCGTCCTCGGAAAAATCCCCGTCATTGCCAAAAGGGATCTCCCTGAAAAGGAAATACCGGAACTGGTCAACCCCGAACCTGCGGCAGATATCTTCCGGGTCCACCACGTTGCCAATGGATTTTGACATCTTTTTCCCCTCTATGGTCCACCAGCCGTGGGCAAATATTGTGCCCGGAAGAGGCAGCTCAAGGGCCATGAGCATTGTGGACCAATAAACGGCGTGGGTCGTGAGGATGTCTTTGCCTATAAGATGCGCGTCCGCCGGCCACCATTCATTGCCATTCGACTGGTCCGCCAAATAAAGCGGCCCCGAATAATAGTTCACAAGGGCGTCGAACCATACATATGTGACAAAATCCTCGTCAAAGGGAAGCGGTATGCCCCAGGAGAGCCGTTTTTTTGGTCTCGAGATGCAGAGGTCGCCAAGGGTCTGGTTCTTTAAAAACCCCAGGACCTCGTTTTTTCTTGTCTCCGGCTGGATATAAGAGGGGTTTTTGCCGATATGTTCTATCAGCCTCTCCTGATACCTGGACATCAGAAAGAAAAAATTCTGTTCCTCTATTTTTTCCACGTCCCGTCCGCAGTCCGGGCATTTGCCATCTTTGAGGTCCTTTTCGGTCCAGAACCTCTCATCGGGCGTGCAGTACCAGCCCTCATATGAGCGCTTCTCGATGAGCCCCCTGTCCCATAACTTCTGAAGGAGTTCCCGGACTACCTTTTTGTGCCCGGGGTCTGTGGTGCGGATGAAGGCATCGTTTGAGATATTCAGGGTTTTCCAAAGGTTTTGAAAATTTTTTACCATCGAACCGGCATGCTCTTCAGGCGAAAGCCCCCTGGCCCCGGCTGCTTTCTGGACCTTCTGCCCGTGCTCGTCCGTACCGGTCAGGAAAAAAACATCTCTTCCGCGGCCCCTGTAATACCTGGCGAGGATGTCTGCCGCAATGGTCGTATATGCATGGCCTATATGCGGGATGTCATTGACGTAGTATATGGGGGTGGTTACATAGAACCGGGATTTTTGGGCGCTCATCCGGTGGTCTTTCCGGTGTTATCCATTTAATTGCCCGTATCGGGCCCTGGAGCTGAACTCGATGGAGAGCCGGGATTTTGGAGGGCATTGCCCTTGGGGCCCCGCTTTCTCCATCTCCTCTTTTTTTTCTTTTTCAGGTTTTGAGCATTCTGGGACGACTCGATGCCAGTAATTTGGGTCTGATCTTGAAGCTCATTTTGAGCATTTTGAGTTTGGCCCTGCAATTCCCCCTGCGGTTTCGGGGCCTGTTCCTGCTGTTGTTTCTGCTGGGGCCTTGGCCCACGTGCCTCCCGGTTTGGATTCTTTGTGCTTGCCGTCTGTTCAGGGCCTTTTTGATTTTTTTGTTCCTGCGGGCTTCGTTTTTCTCTCCGTTCGAAACGCCTGTTCCTGCCTGTGGAGGAGGAGGGGAAATCCTTTTTTCCCTGTCCAACGGAACTCTTTTGTTCCGTCCGGGCGCCTGAAACCGGCCCGGAAACATTATCTAAGGAAGAAGAAGTAACTTCGATCACCTCTTCGATGACTGCTGTTTCCTCCCGTACCTCTTTTTCGCAAGGTTTTTTGTTCCCATACTCATAGCTTAAGCAGCACATCAGTCTGCCGCAGATGCCGGAGAGCTTGCCCGTATTCAACACAAGTTCCTGCTTTTTGGCCATTTTTATGGATATGGGAGCGAAATTCGATAAAAAAGAGGCGCAGCAGAGCTGTCTTCCGCACAGCCCAAGGCCGCCAGTCATCTTGGCCTCGTCCCTTACGCCTACCTGTCTCATCTCTATGCGGGTACGGAATTTTTGGGCCAGGTCCTTCACCAGTTCCCTGAAATCTATCCTTTTTTCCGAGATGAAATAAAAGATTATCCTTTTTCTGTCCAGGGTGGCCTCTGTGCGAATAAGCTTCATCTGGAGCCCGCGGGCCATCACCCGTTCCCGGCAGAAATCGAACGCCTCTTTTTCTAGCGCCGCATTTGCCTTGCTCTCGATGACATCTTCCTGCGAGGCCAGCCTCAGGATTTTTTTATATTCCTTGTTTTCCGCGGACGGGGACTTCCGGACTACCTTGCCGATGGAAAGCCCCAGGTCGGATTCCACTACAACCATGTCACCCGGCTTGAGCGCCATCTCCGCAGCGTCAAAATCATAGAGCTTTCCGCATGGCTTGAACCTTATGCAAACGATCTCATTCACTGGTTATTATTTATGCCTTTTCTCATTTATTATTTATGCCTTTTTGGAGGGCGGCAGCAATTTCTTCAGCATGCCCGCCGTATAGTTCCATAAAATGGATTTATTGGGATTGTATACAAGACTCTCCCTGAGGGTCGCAACACCCTGATAACAGTCTATTATAACCTCTTCTTTCGCTGTTTTGAAAAAGGTTTTCAGTCCTTCGGGAATGTCCGGGCCAAGCATTGCAAGGTTCTCCCTGCCGGTTGTCCTCATAACCAGCATGTCCCGTAAAAATATTTCGAGGCCGTCCATGAACTCCTCGATCTCTTCCTTGTCGGCCCATGAGGGACTTTTCCCCGGTTTTGAAATGAGCATATCCTGAAGGGATTTGAGGAAATCCTGTCTTTTTTTAAGTATGCCGCTTCCCCCTGCCTTGCCTTCGAGTACCAGTCCCGGCCTGCCCATTGAAAGGCTTATCAGGGTCTGGAGCATGTCCGGTTCTTTTATCCTGTCTTTAAGCAGCAGCGACATGTCTCTGGCTGAAAGGGGTTTGAAAACGACCGCCTGGCACCTGGACTTTATGGTATCCAGGAGACGATCGGGGTTCGAGCTTACAAGTATTATGACGCTGTCTGATGGCGGCTCCTCAAGGCATTTCAGAAACGCGTTTGACGCCTGTTTGTTCATCAGGTGTGCCTCGTCCACAATGGCAACCTTGAACTTACCTTCATATGCGGAAAGGGAAAGTTTCTCTTCGAGGTCCCTTATTTCATCTATCTTGATGGCCCCTTTTTCCGGTCTGACTTCCCTGACGTCCGGGTATATGCCTTCTTCTATGCGCCTGCATACGGGGCAGCTGTCGCATGCGTCTCCATCATCAGGGCTTTTTTGGCAATTAAGGGCCTTTGCGAAATTAACCGCCGCAAGACGTTTGCCTATCCCCGAGGGGCCCTGAAACAGATACGCAGAAGCCGCCCTCCGGTTCAAAACGGCGCTTTTCAGTATTTTTATCGCGCCTTCCTGTCCTATGACATCCTTTAAGGCCATCGAATTAGAATACCATGTTTTATCTGTCCAGCCGGAAGGCCCCGGTTAAAGCCCATGTGGGAACCGCATACATTTACTACTATAATTTGGCCGGAGTGCCATGTTTATGCTGATTTGATCAAAAATAGAAAATTAAGGAGGTTTTCACTATTAAAGGAGGATTTTTACCCTGCGTTGCGGGAATGACATAACAGCTTTCAAGTAAGGTTTAGAAACATAAGCATCCCAAAGTCGTCATGCCCGAGTGTCTTAATCGGGCATCCATTTTGACGTTTTTGTAAATTGGCCAGTCTTTATCAAGATAAAATCGGGCGCCTGCGCGGGAATGACGGCCCCAAAACATTCGTGAGCTAAATGTAAAGAACTGTTAGAGACAGGACACCAGTAATAAGAAGGGGAACGCCTTTGCTTTTTATTTTACGATCTTGAAGAGCACGGACGCGATCACCTTTCGTTCTTCCGGCGACGCTACGTCCCACATCTGCTTCAGCAATTCGTCTTCATTGGATGCTGGTTTTACTCGCTTGTTCAGAAAATCCCCGACTATCGCCGCCACTTCCTGTATCTCGTTGTCTGAAAGCCCAAGTGTGCGGGCAAGTTGTATGCCTTCACGAAGACTGCTTCTCCAGTCCTTCCAGCCTTTAATGAAATTCAGCTTCTCAATGTACTTCGCTACTATGGACTCTTCCACTCTGGCGCTCATACTGGTCCTCCTTATTTGAAGCGCTCCCCTTCTATTACATCCTGCAAAAAGCTTTTTGTTTTATTTTTTCTCTTCTTGAAAAAAACTGCTTGATGATTTAAAGCTTATGGAAAAAAATATATATGTCAACTTAGGGGAATAGGTGCAAATAATGGATTGAGGTTGACAATCAGGCCTGCAGTGATAAGTTTTATTTAAGAACACGTTCGTAGTACTACTGTGTCATAAATATTCATATGTATTCGCCTATCTCCTGAATTCCCGGTGACAGCAGGGACAGCGGAATAAAAGTTCCGAAAGGGCGATGGTGAGACGGCGGCGGATTGTCGTCAGG
>JAKAEG010000139.1 GCA_021819985.1 Nitrospirota bacterium
CGTTGCGAAAAAACTTATTTCCCCCTATCCTAATTCTTTCCTGATTTTTTTGCTACAGGATGGCGTCCATTTTTTGTCCAAATGAAATAATGTAAAATTGCATATGGTTTCGGAAGTTGTGAAAATATTTCTTTTCGCCTGTGCCGCGGGGGGAGGCTCTTATACCCTGTTTGCCCTTTTTTGCGTCCTTCGGGCCGGGACCAACCGGAAGACACCCTCGCTGCCTCCCGTAAAACAGTTTTTTCCGCCTGTCTCGATCTTGAAACCACTTAAAGGGGCTGATTACGGATTAAAAGAAAACCTGGCCAGTTTTTGCAGCCAGGACTACCCGGACTACGAAGTGCTCCTTGGAGTTAAAAGCGAGGAAGATGGCGCTTTCGGCGTTGCACGGGAAATAAGCCGGATGTTTCCGGAAAGAGTGCGTTTAATGGTGGGCCATGAAGACCTGGGGGCAAACAGGAAGGTATCAAACCTGCACCGTTTATCTCAAAGCGCAACCCATGATCTGCTGGCAGTGAGCGACAGCGATATGAGAGTGGGCCGGGATTATCTTAAAGCAATCGTATCCGAGTATCTTGAAAATGAGAACACGGGGCTTGTAACATCGCTTTACAGGATAACTACCCCGACTGGTTTGGGCGCCGCTTTTGAGTCCCTTACCATAGCCATGGACTTTATTCCTTCCGTGCTTGTCGCGCAAATAGTTGAAGGGGGAATTAATTTCGGCCTCGGCGCCTCCATGCTTTTTTCAAGGGAAAAGTTCGGGCAGACGGGCGGCTTTAAGGCCATAGCGGACCATCTGGCGGATGATTACCAGGTTGGCTACAGGCTATCCAGGGCTGGCCATAAGGTGGTCCTTTCAAAATACGTAATGGAAGATATGGAAGGCCCCATGGGTTTTTGGCAGTACCTGAGCCACCAGTTAAGGTGGGCAAGGACTTACAGGGTTTCAAGGCCAAAAGGGTATATCGGCTACGGGATAACGCATTTTTTTGTGTATGGACTTTTGCTTTCGCTGTTCTGGCCGGGAACGGTGGCATTTTCAGTCCTTGCGCTGGCGTTTTTTTTAAGGGTTTTGGCCGGTTTTGCCGTAAATAGAAAATTTATCAGCCGGGCCGGCTGGTCTTTTTGGTTTTTTTGCCTTTTTCTTCTGCCCCTGAAAGACATTTTTTCTTTCGTGATCTGGCTTTTAAGTTTTGCCGGAAGAAAGGTGACATGGAGAGGAGAAAAATATATGGTCAGCGCAACGGGGGAACTCCGCAGGACGGATATCCTGGATAAATAAAGCAGCCGGATTAAAAAGTGGGCAGATGAAAGTGTACGTGCAATCTGGTAATATTTCTTTAACAATTATAATATATCATGTTACAAATGACCCCTTTGAACCATATATTTGAGAGGATCGAATCCAAAAAGGCTGATTACGACGCCTACAACTTCACACATACCGAAAGCACCGCGTTCAAGACTTTTTTCGATCTTGCCCAGGAATTCGACAACCTGGAGGATTTTTACACTCTTTGCGTAGCGATACCGAAGGGTTTTTTCGGCCTCGATGCCAGGCTTTATGTAATAGACCCCAATACCGGAGAATTCCTGATGGTCTCCTCGACCAGGGAGGAAAAATCGGGCCTACGCCCTCAGTTCTCCCCGCCCCTGGATGGGCCTGCATATTATAACGACAGCCTTGTGCTGGGCATAAAAGGGAAAAAGATACTTCTGGACCAGCTCCCTTTCCAGGTAAAGGACAACGTTCTGGGTCTTCTTGAGATATATCCGGCCGCGGCCATGGAGGCGCATAAGGAACTCTTCTTTGAAAAATTTGCAAACCGCATCGGCTTTAACATTCATAACCGCATCATTGTCGAGAAGAACATTGAGCACCTGAGGTTCATCCGCTCGCTCGTTAGCGATATAGAGCACAACATCATAGTGCCGAACATGGTTTACAAGCTTTATCTGAGGAACCTCAAAGGCCTTATCGCAAAAAATCTGGATATAGAGGAAAGGCTGACCGGACAGGCGGAGGAAGAGAAGAGTGAGAACTTTGCGGCCATACTCCGGGAGATGTCCGAGGTCAACCATTATCTGGCATCGGAGATGGGAAACCTGGAGAAGCATTATATGAACATGAGCCTTTTCCTTGAGACCTTGCTTAGAAGGAGCCATTTCGACAAAGGGCGGCTTACGCTGCGCACGAAACCCTGCAGGATGAAGGAGGATGTGGTCCAGCCTCAGCTGGAGCGGTACGCCTCACAGTTCAGGGAAATGGGCATAACCGTTGACGACCGCTTCAGCGGCATTCCGGAGGGAGATATCATAACCGTTGTGGATGTAGGGCTCATGGCCCAGGTATACGCGAACCTATTCACAAACGCGGTCAAATACACGGATGAGATAACCGACGGCTCAGGCCAGAAAAAGAAATACATCTCTTATGGCAGGCAGATATTAAACGACTATTTCGGGCCGGGAATGGACGGGATCAAATATAACGTCTTCAGCACCGGCCCGCATATGAGACCGGAGGACAAGGCGAAGATATTCGAGGACGGTTTCCGGGGGTCAAATGCAAAAGGCAGGCCGGGCACAGGGCACGGCCTTGCCTTTATAAAGAACATTATAGAGCTGCACGGCGGAGTGGTCGGATATGAGGCCACTCACAACGGCAACAATTTTTATTTCATACTTCACAAATAGGCTTTTTCTTTTTCCATTTCAGCTTTTCTCTGATATGCCTGCCAGGACTCGAAATGCAGGCCCGCCTCATCGATGAAGCTCAGGTGCCGGTGACGCCATCCAAGCAGGTTTTCAGCCTTGCGGCTCTCCACGTGCTGGTCCATTGCCAGGCATTTGGCCATTGCTCCAAGTTTTTTGGCTGCCTCTTCCACTGAAATGTACCGGATGTCCTCGGCGTATCCGGCCGCGCAGGCCACGGCCGTGACCATGTCTTTGACCGTGTGGCTGTATGGGGAGCAGATATTGAAGACCTCATGGCCAAGGCCGCTTTCGGCCGCCATAAGATAGGCCTGCGCAAGGTCCTCCACGTGGACGGTGGCCCAGTGGTTCAGTCCGTCGCCTATGGCTGTAAGCCGATTTTCCCTGGCGCTCTCAAACCACATCCCTGTAAGCCCGCCCTGTTTGCCGTAAACGTTTCCCGGCCTGATAACGATTCCTTTTATCCCCTGGGCTCCAAGCACGGTCTTTTCGAGGTCCGGTCTGTGGGCGGCCATTTCCGGAGGCGAAAGAGGGGCCGTTTCGTCCACAACGGCGCACCCCGTATGGCCGTGCACCCAGACTCCGCTGGTATAAATGAGTGTTTTAGGGCACGCCCCGCGGTTTTGAAGCCCAAGCAGTGTCTGGACGGTCTTTCTGTCCAGGACCTCGTAATTGCGGTAGTCGGCCGCGGCATGGACCAGAATACTGCAGTGTGAGGCCGCATCCGTGAATCTGTCCGGCTCTTCCATCGAGCCCATGACCGGATGGATGCCGTTTTTTATAAGCGCGTCTTTTTTTGCCTCTTCGTGGACCAGCCCCCATACGTCGTGCCCCGCGCCCCTGAACGCAAGCGCCACGTTAAAACCGATGTAACCGGTAGCGCCGGTAATGAAAACCTTCATAGCTGATGACCTCCTTTATTATTGGTAATCTGGAAAGAGAATTTTGCAGGTTCTACCCCAATTCTATTATCTTCTTGAGGACGGGGCAATATCTCAAAATTAAATAGTCTTAATTGTTTGACCTTCTTAAGAAAGATTCAGGACAAGCCGGAATGACAAAAATTTAATGCAGGTACCATGCAGATTGCCACAGGGTGATTAATTTTCGTCATTCCCGCATGCCTCTGGCGGGAATCCGGGTTAAAATGGCTGCCCGATTAAGGTCCTCGGGCATGACGAATAAGATAATTATCCACATGAACTCAGGAGGCCAATTAATAAAAAAATTCAAAAAGGATATATAATTTATGGGAAAATCATAAAAAATCCGTTAAGGAGCGCGATCCAGCATGGGTAGAAGATCTTCCGCTGTCATACCTCTTATCTTGATGGTTTTATTATTTTGCACGACCGGTTCCGCGGAACCAAAGGCGGTGGTCCGGACAGGAGGGCCTTATCCCGTGTATGACCTTTCAGTTTCCTTTGACTTAAGTAAACATCTTTTGACCGGGGACGCGAAAATAGAAATTTCCGGGCCGGTAAAGTTCTTTACCGGCAATATCAAGGTCCTTTCGGTATCGCTTAATGGAGCGCCGTTTCCCGGCAGCATGTCCAAAGGCTGGCTTCAGGTCAATGGAAAAGGCCTCCTGGAGATAAGATATGAAAAGGTCTCCGGCGGTTATGAGACCTCCCCTACGAACCCCGGCGTGGTGTCCGGAAGCGTGATCGGCAAAGAAGGCATATCGCTTTCCGGCAACTGGTATCCTTCCGCTGAAGGGCTTGCCATGTTCAGGCTGACCGCCGTGGTCCCGGCCGGATTTACCGCCATTTCGGAGGCGGACGACATCACCTCAGTTGACCTGCCAAACGGGAAACAGTTTTCATTCAGCTTCCCTCATCCGCTTGGCGGATTGGATTTTGCGGCGGCCCCTTATGTTGTAACAAGGTCCTCGGTTAACGGCATTGACGTATACACCTATTTCCTTCCTGAAGACGCGGGCCTGGCAAAGCAGTATATCGATTACACAAAAAAATACCTGGCGATGTTCGAAAAGATACTCGTCCCGTACCCCTATAAAAGGTTCTCGGTCGTTGAGAACCTGCTTCCCACAGGGGTATCCATGCCTACCTTTACGCTGCTTGGAGCGGAGGTGCTGCGCCTGCCTTTTATTGTAAAGACCTCCCTTGGGCACGAAATAGGGCATCAATGGTGGGGCAATTATGTTTATGCGGATTTTAGCAAGGGCAACTGGCTTGAGGCCCTGAACAGCTGGATGACGGATTACCGGTTCGCAAAGATGGAGGGAAAGGGCCTCGAATACAGGAAAAAAGCGCTTGCCGACTACCAGAGCTATGTGAATGCCGGAAATGATTTTCCCCTCAGGCAGTTTTATGAGCGGACAGACCCGGCATCCGCGGCCATAGGCTACGGCAAAGGCATGATGCTTTTTCATATGCTCAAAGGCATTGTGGGCAGAGATGTTTTTTATAAATCACTGAAAGCTCTCATCGGGCAGTACAAATGGAAAACGGCCTCCTGGGATGATATCAGGGCCGTGTTCGAACGCGAATCGGGCAAGGACCTCTCATGGTTTTTCAAGCAGTGGCTGGACCGCAAAGGCGTCCCGGCGTTCGGGGTTATCAACGAAGACGCCCTTGTTTTAGACGGCATCCCACAGGCCTCTTTCGAACTGGTGCAAGCGGGGGGCCCGTACAGGGTAACTTTGCCTGTGTCAGTCATTGCCGGAAAAATTGAGAAGACGACGGCCATCCAGGTGGACAGCAACAGGCACACGTTCCAGGTAGCCGCACAGGAAAAACCTTCGCGCCTCGTCGTTGACGGCAATTACGATGTAATGCGCAGCCTCCGCAATGATGAGTTTTCCCCGTCCATATCCAGGCTTTTCGGCAGTAAAAATCGCCTGGTCGTATACAGGGCTGCCACGAAGAATGAATACTCCGCGCTCATAGATATTCTTTCCAAAGAGGGGTTTACCCTGAAAGAGGAAAAGGACCTGAAGAATGCCGACATACAGAAGTCGTCTCTTCTGGTCCTTGGTTTTGACAGCCCGGTCTTGAAAAGACTTTTCGGCCGGGTCGGGGGCACTGGAAAGGGTTTTATGCTAACGGTGAAAGAAAACCCGGTCAGTCCGTCCAATGTCGTAGCAATGGCGCAGACGGGCTCGAAACGGGAAGCGGACCTGGACGCATACAAGATATCCCATTACGGGCAGTACCAGACCCTCAGGTTCGAGGGCGGGAAGAATATGGAGAAAAAGACAGCCGAAAGCAAGAACGGCATGATTTATGAATTGTCGAAACCCGTGCCTGCCATACGTACATCAAGTACGCTCTATCTCGATAACGCGATCGAACAGGCAGTAAACGCTCCTGTCATATTCATAGGAGAGCGGCATGCCAATTATGAGGACCATGAGGTTGAGCTGGATACCGTAATGGCGCTCCATAAAATGGGCAAGAATAAAAAATTCGCCATCGGGATGGAGATGTTCCAACGGCCGTTCCAGAAATACATAGACGATTTTATAGCAAAGAAAATAGATGAGAGGGAGTTTTTAAAGGAAACGGAATATTTTACGAGATGGGGTTTCGATTACAGCTATTACAGGCAGATATTGGAATACGCAAGGGCAAACGGGATACCCGTGGTAGCCCTCAATATACAAAAAGAGATAACGCAGAAAGTGGCCAAAGGCGGGCTGGACTCCCTTTCCCCCGCGGAACTGAAGGAAATACCGGCAACAATGGATATGTCCAATGTCAAATACAGAAAAGAGCTTGCAGAAATATTCGAGATGCATCCACAGGGTATTGATTTTGAGAATTTCTATCAGGCGCAGATATTGTGGGATGAGTCAATGGCGCGTTCCGTGGCCGAATTTTTAAAGGAGAAGCCGGGCTACCAGATGATAGTAATGGCCGGCATGGGCCATATAATGAACGGCTACGGAATCCCGGACAGGTTTGCAAGGCGCACGGGAAAGAAGTACGTCACTTTCGTAAACGGCGCTTATGACAGGGACATTGCCGATTACGTCCTGTTCCCGGAACCCCAGGCTCCTCCTGTTTCAGCCAGGCTGGGTGTCATTCTGAAAAAGGGTGCGGTTATTGCGGACTTCACGCCTGGCAGTCCGGCCCTCAAGGCCGGGCTCCATAAGGGCGACAGGATAATTTCCATAGATGACTGGAAGGTAGCATCGGTGCCGGATGCTAAGATCGCCTTATTCGACAAAGTGCCGGGACAGACTGTCTCCGTGAAAGCAGTGAGGAAAAGGTTTTTGATCGGCAGCACGGAAATCACCGTCAAGGTGACTTTTTAGATTTTTTTTATCAAGACATCTGTCAGTAACCTACAGGGCCAGGTTCGCTCTTGACGAGCATTAGCGAGCAGGGGAGCCTACGTATGATTTCTTCCTGGCTGCGGCCGAAGAGCATATGCTCGAGCTTCCCCTCGCTGTGAGCTGCCATTACAAGCAGGTCTATTTGCTGTTCCTTGATGGTTTTAAGTATGTCATGTGTGGGTTCTCCCGTGGCGATGATCTCGGTTATTTTCATCCCATTCTGCTTCTCTCCGGCTATCATTGCCTCCAGTTTTTTGCGGGTGTCCGCGAGTAATTTTTTATATTCTTCCTCCAGGTTCGGCACGGGCAGGTTCCATCCTTCACCGCCGAACGGGTTGTGGACCGAGTGCATTACAAATAGTTCCGCCTCCAACTTGTGGCACAATGAAACCGCATAATGAAACACTTTGGGAGAGTCTCTTTCCATCCGGCTTATCAAGAGCATCCGTTTGATCTCTTTCATACAGGCCTCCCGCTTTTGAAATTTATTTATTAACGGTTTCATAATAGTATTTACCCGGTTTCCCTTTGTTCGTCATGCCCGAGGACTTTAATCGGTCATCCATTTTAAGATTGCCCTTTTACCTGGATTCCCGCTAAAGACATGCGGGAATGACGGCAAGAAATGTTCCGGCTATTTTGAGACTATTAATATATTTTCCAATAAATATCCCATTTTGTGCCATCAAAGTCCAGATTTTTTTATTTTTGCCTTGAAATCTCCGCTCAATTTATTTGACTATAAATGAAACCTGAGAACTAAAAAATATCAGGACCAAATGAACACACTGCAGCAGGCTGCGGGGAATTAAAGTTAAAATTAAAAGACAAAAAACAAAAAAAGGAGTTTGTAAATGAAACAGGCCCAAAGCGGCGATTCCGTTAAAGTCCATTATACGGGGAAGTTCAAGGACGGCTCCGTATTTGATTCTTCAAGGGAAAGGGAACCGCTTCAGTTCACGGTTGGAAAAGGCAGCCTCATACGGGGCTTTGAGGAGGCGGTGCCAGGAATGTCGTTGGGAGAAAAAAAGACCATCTCCATCCCGCCCGAAGAAGGGTATGGCGTTCACAAAAAAGAGCTGGCCTTCAGGGTGAAAAAGGAGAATTTCCCTGCCGCCATAAAGCCCGAAGTGGGTGGGATGCTCCAGATGAGGCAGCCGGATGGCGGAGTGCTCGAAGTGCGGATATCCCAAATCACGGAAGACTCCATAGTGCTTGACGCCAA
>JAKAEG010000140.1 GCA_021819985.1 Nitrospirota bacterium
CGGCGGGATTCTGGATGCGATCACCCCGCTGATCGATGAGCTGGCAATTGCGGAAGAGATCGGCATAAGACTTGAAGAGACCATGGGGACAATATCCCTCTACGAACAGAGACTGGCTGAAAACGGGTTCATCGACCCGGACAGCTCCGTGGCGGAAGCCGCAAACATGCTCAGGGACAATTTAAAAGATAAAACAGGCTTTCAACAAATATCCGTTCTTGTCCTGGACGGCTTTCACGACATCTCCCCCTCGGAAAAGGCGCTCATCGCCGCCCTCATCGAAATATCCGGGAAAACATTGGCTTCAGTTCCAGTCAATGAAAAATATCCAGGGCTGTCTGATGACTACCTGGGTTTTATCAAGGGTTTTTCCCCTCATAGGGAAGTCCGGATGCCTGGAAGCGGCAGGCCTATGAGTTTTTGCTATTATGCCTATGCCTCAAGGGAGCAGGAGGTGGAGGCCGCGGCAAGAAGGATAAAGATAAATTACATATCGGGCACGTTTACCGACCTTTCGAAAACGGCGGTCATTCTGCCAAATCCCTCCGGTTACACCGATATGATAGAGCGGGTATTCGTAAAATACGGCGTGCCCTGCAGCTTCCCGGCAGGAAGCGGGAATTCCGCAAAGGCAAGGAGGGAGAAAGACCTCCTTGCCGTGATAAAAACAGTTATTTGCGATTACGGCGCCCCCGAACTGTCCCGTCTTTTAAGCTCTCCTTTTTTTAAAGACATACCGGAGGAATTATGCAAATGGGCCCCTCACCTGACCATTTCCTCCGTCTCCGGAGGATTTGAAAACTGGCTTAAAATGCAGGGAGCGCCCGTCCACGGACTGAAATGGCTTGAAAAAAAACTTGGCCCGCTTCAAAAAGCGGTAAAGGAAACCGCTGCTGGGACAAGCCGGATGCTCATAAGCGGATTTCTGGAGGCGCTTAAAGGCCTGGATTTTTCAGCCGGAGACCTCTTCGATGGTGAGCTTGAAGACAGGCTGAACGGCTTTTCACTTTTGGATATTTTGGCGGGAGCGGGGCTTACGCCTGAGGAGTTCATGGACGCCGTAAGCCTTGCCGCCTCCGGCATCGACGAGGAAAAGGAGGAGCCGGGGGTCAGGGTTTTGGGCTTCCACGAGTCCCAGGGGATCGAGCCTGAAAGCCTCTATTTCCTTGGGTTGAAAGACGGAGATATTCCTGGAAGGCCTGAAACCGATTTCTTCCTGCCGGAGAGACTCCGGGCAAAGCTCGGACTGAGGACGATGAAAAAAACTTTGCTCATCGAGGAATTTCTTTTTGGCAGGATCGCATCGTCTGCGGGTTTCGTCCACCTGAGCTATCCGGACATGGAAGAGGACAAGCTTTTCCTGCCCAGCATATTGATCTCGGAAGGACAGCCGGAAAAAGATCCTGCTTATGGCGTCTTCTCAAAGGAAGAAGAGCTTGTAAGAAAAGGGAGGGCCCCCTACTCCGCTTATATAAACGAGATAGAGAACATCAAAGATAAAGTATTTTTTGGCACGGACGGTCAAAAATCAGAAAAGTTAAAAAAGTCAAAAAAAGCGATAAATGTTACGGATATAGATGCCTTCAGGACCTGCCCGAGATTTTTCTTCCTGGACAAAGTGCTGGGACTGGCCCCTCCGGAGGCTGGGGAGTTCGGTCTTGATGCAAAAATAGTGGGGACGCTCCTCCACAGGATAATGGAAAGATTGCTGCCTTTTCCGGAAGAGGATGCCGGTATAAATGCGTTTGAAAACCGGGCGGATAAAATAATCGACTCGGTCCTCACGGAAAACCCGGTGCATCCGTACTGGGGCAGGCTTTTAAAAGAGAGTTTTCTGGCCGCCCTGCCGGGCTTTCATGAAATTGAAAAGAAGTTCTCTCTTGAGGGCTTCAATATGAAAATGGCGGAGCGCAGGGTGGAAGGGGAGCTGAAAGGGATAAGGCTTAAAGGAAAGATAGACAGGGTCGATGAGAACGAGGAAACCGGCGCGCACCGGATAATAGATTACAAAAGCGGAGCGGTGTCCCTGAACTCCTCCGACGTGCTTAAAAAAGGGGCAAGCCTGCAGCTTTTTCTGTATGCCGCCCTGGCGGACGAAATGGGAATAGAAAAAATCCGGAACGCGGGCATATATTCCTTCAAGGACATGAAGGTGAAACTGGTCCCTGGGAAGCGGGATGCATCCTCCGGCAATACAATGGATGTTTTTGTGGAAGCGGCCCTTGGATGGCTTGAAGAGACGGTCCGCATGGCCCGTGAAGGGGATTTCCCCGCCGCGCCCATATCCGAGCAAAGCTGCAGGATGTGCCATGAAAAACCGTATTGCCCGTTCATCAACGGATCGGATGGCAATGGTAATGGCTGAATTTTTCGATACGAAAAAAAGTTTCATCATCTCGTCGCCGGCGGGTTCCGGCAAGACGGAGAAGCTGGCCAGAAGGTATATCAGCCTGATCTCCGAAGGCGCAGATGTGGAGCGGGTGCTTGCCATAACTTTTACCGAGAAGGCGGCCTCCGAGATGAAACAGCGCATACTGAGGATACTCTCAGTGGAAAACCCGGAACTCTATTCAATGGTGAAGCCGCGTGTGCCGCTGATGAGGATATCCACGATACATGCGTTTTGCCTGAAGCTCCTGAGGAGGTTTTCCCTCGATCTGGGGCTGGATCCAAAGCTCTCTGTGGCCGACGAGGGCGTCTCATCGGCCCTCATGCGTGAGGCCGTAATGGATGTGCTAAAAGATGAGGCCGGCGGGGGTATCGGGAACGATGGCCATTGGCTGGAAAAAAAAGGGCCAATCGGCCCCTTTTTCGAACTCATGAAAAACCGGGGCATAAGGGGCTGGGACTCCGTTTTAAAAAATCATCTTTCTGAGCTGTTCAGGCACAGGCCGCTTTCGGAGCTTATTCTGGAAGAGCCTATAGCCTTGCGGCGGGGCCCCGAAGGTGAAAAAGAAAAAATGCTCCTTGAGCTTTTCGCCCGCTGCCTTGACGTATACAGGGCCAAAAAACTGGAAGCCCGGCTCCTGGATTTCAGCGATCTGGAGGTGCTGGCCTTCAAGGCCCTCGCGAAGAGCCCCCACTGGCAAAACATACTGTACAGTTTCGATGAATATACGGACCATATCCTTGTGGATGAGTTCCAGGACACGAGCGCGCTCCAATGGCGCATCCTGGACAAGCTGACGGAGGAATGGCGCTCCGGACTGGGACCAAAAAGAGAAGCTGGCACCGTGCCCACATTTTTTCTTGTGGGAGATGAGAAGCAGTCCATTTATCTTTTCAGGGGCGCCGATGTCTCGGCAATGAAAAAGGCGAGACAGAGATTGCAGGACTTTCTGGGAACGGAATACGAATTCCATCAGGCCAGGGACAATTACCGCAGCCTGCCCGCGATAATAGACTTTACCAACAGGCTTTTTGAGAAGCTGATGCCCAGGATGTCATTATCGTCAACCGATGAATTTTTTCTTCCTGACCGGGCCGAGCCACAGGAGCAGGAAGCGCCTTTATCTGATCTGGCACAATTCAGGGTCGAATATTGCCCGTTCGATGCGAAAAGGCAGGGCGAAGGGAAAGTGGAACTGATGCTGCTCGATCTCCCCAAAAACAAAAAAAGTTACACAAAGGAAAAACGCGATTTTGAGGCGCGTATGCTTGCAAAGCGCATAAAAGCGATGCGCAGGAATTTCCAGGTTACTGACCAGAATTCGAAACAGACCGACTGTAAACGTTCATGTGAGTATGAAGATATGGCAGTGCTGCTCCGGCAGCGCACGCATCTGGCGGCCTTCGAAGAGGCATTCAGGCGCGAAGGTGTGCCCTTCCTCGTGATAAAAGGCATGGGGTTTTATGAAGAGCCGGAAGTGGCCCTGCTTCGGGAGTTTGCGACCTTCATCGCGGACCCTGAGAACGATTACAGCCTGTTTTGCCTGCTGCGCTCCCCTCTTTTCGGGTTCGGCTACAAAACCCTCTCAAGGCTCCATTCAAAAAATAATTCAATCCCGCTCATTGAGAGCCTCAGGGCCTCACAGAGCAAAAAGAATATCGAAACCTCAGCCATTTTCGATGAACTTATCACAAAGGGAAAGGCTCTGCCCCTTTCAAAACTTATCGAATACATGCTCGTAAAGACCGGGGGGTGGAGGCATTTCTGGGAACAACCAAGGCACGCGAATGTCAAGAAATTCATCCAACTGGCCGAATCCCGTGAATCTCAGGGCCAAAACATCATAGAGATAAGAGACAGGCTCCTTGCAGACAGGACAAGGACAGAGGTGTCCAAGGCCAATGTGAACGCGGAAGGAATGGACGTTGTAAAGCTTATGACGGTGCATGCCGCCAAAGGCCTTCAGTTCCCCATGCTTTTCCTGCCCAGCCTGGACGAGGACATAAGCTCAAAAAGCGCTCCGGTTATCATAGAGGAAAGGTCCGCGGGCGGGTTCAGTTTCAGGTACGAACCGGATGCCGATGCAAGGAAAAAGATACCCGAATTCGAGCGGGGCAGGATAAAGGAACTCGAAGAGGAGAAA
This sequence comes from Nitrospirota bacterium, assembly GCA_021819985.1. Lineage (GTDB taxonomy): Bacteria > Nitrospirota > Thermodesulfovibrionia > Thermodesulfovibrionales > JdFR-88 > JAKAEG01. The sequence goes on from JAKAEG010000140.1 coordinate 4,533, forward strand.
AGGCTTTTTTATGTGGCGGCTACGAGGGCCATGGACTACTTACTTCTAAGCGGCATAAATTCTGAAAAACCCAAAGGCAGGCTCAAATATCTGACGGACGCATTTTCAATTGTAAAGACCCCCGAAAAAATATCACCGGAGGCCATAGTGGACAACTCAGACATTCTGCCGCTTGAGATCGAAAATTGCCCACTGCCCTTCAGCATTATTACGGCGGAAGAGGTGGAGAAAAATTATGAAAGATCGTCCGGCATGGAGCTTACCCCTGAAAGACATTTCCTGGATGAGCCCCTTTATGCCGAGCCCTTTGAGTATGAGCCCCCGGTAAGCACAAAGGACGTTACCGAGGACATATTGGTAAAAACCCGCCACGGAAGGGACTGGGTGCTCATCGGCAAGCTCATGCACCAGGCGCTGGAAGAGATATCGGCAGGCAAACTGGACCCTGACAACGCCCAAACCCGCGTATTGTCCCTGCTTAAGGGGTTTTATATATTAGAGAAAAGCAAACAGAAATTTTTTATTGAGACCATACTGGGCGACATACAAAAGATGCGGGAGGCGGGAATTCTTGAAAATATCGTTCTTCCGCGCCAAAAAATGGAAACATCCTTTACCGAGCTTCCGTTCGTGCATGAAAAGGGAAAGACCCTGTATAAAGGGCGCATTGACCGGCTCATAATTGAAGACGGGCAGGCGCGCATTTATGACTACAAGAGCTTCCCGGCCGGGGACAGGGAACTCGGGGAGCTGACCGGGAAATACAGGTTTCAGATGGAGCTGTATAAAGAAGCGGCCGAGGGCATTTTCGGACTGCCGGCAAAGTCTTACCTGGTTTTTACGCATATCCCGCTTGTTACGGGGCTTTAGCAGGCTGTTGAAAAACCCGGATTTCATTAAAGACGTCATGCCGGAGGTATTAATCGGGCATCCGATTTGACCTGTTTTTAAATGGATTCCCGCCTACGCGGGAATGACAGATTTTTATGCAACGTAGGGTTTACGGAAAGCCCCATATGATAAAATAGACTGGCATGTTTGGGTATATAGGGAAGCGCCTGCTCCAGATGGTCCCGTTGCTCTTTGGGATAACCATTATAATCTTTGCGGTTATCCATCTGGCCCCAGGCAGCCCGGTTGACGTGCAGATGTCCCTTAAAACCTCCGCCCAGGCCATGCAAAACCTCCAAAAACTCTATGGTCTGGATAAACCCCTCACAGTGCAATACAAGGACTGGCTGATGCGCTTTGTAAAGCTCGACTTCGGTAAATCTTTTGTTGACGGAAGAAACGTGCTGGAAAAAATAAAGGAGCGCATTCCCATTACCCTTACAATAAATATATTGTCCATGATTCTCATCTTTATTATTGCGGTGCCGGTAGGGGTCATATCGGCAACAAGGCAATACTCACTTTTTGACAAGATAAGCACGGTGCTGGTATTCATCGGGTTTTCAACACCCGCCTTCTGGCTTGCCCTGCTGCTCATGATACTTTTTGGCGTGCAGCTTGGAATCCTTCCCATATCGGGTATTCAGAGCATCGATGTATCAGGGCTCGGGGCGTTGGGCAGGCTTGGGGACTGGGGAAGGCACCTGATACTGCCTGTCTTCATATCCGCCTTCGGAAGCATAGCGGGGCTCTCCCGGTACAGCCGCTCCAGCATGCTGGAGGTCATAAGGCAGGATTACATCAGGACGGCCAGGGCAAAAGGCCTTCGGGAAAAAGACGTAATAAAAAAACACGCGCTCCGAAACGCCATGCTGCCCATTGTGACCATAATGGGACTATCGGTGCCGGGGCTTATTGGGGGCAGCGTCATATTCGAATCCATATTTTCGATCCCCGGTATGGGTCAGCTCTATTACCAGTCCCTGATGGCGAGAGATTACCCCACGATAATGGCCCAGCTTGTGATATTTGCCGTGCTTACCCTGTTTGGCAACCTGGTTGCTGACATCGCCTACGGCCTGGTTGACCCCCGGATAAGGATATCAGGCAGATGAGCGCGCGCAGGATCATATGGCGGAGGTTCAGGAGAAACCATCTTGCCGTGGCCGGGCTGGCGGTCATACTCGTGCTCATCACCGCAGCCATATTGGCCCCGCACATAGCGCCTTATTCTAAAACCGGCATCGATGTGGACCATGTGCTGTCGCCCCCGAGCTGGCAGCATCCGTTCGGCACCGATGAGCTTGGAAGAGACGTGCTTACAAGGATGCTGTGGGGCAGCCGGGTTTCCCTGAGTGTTGGATTTATCGCGATGGGAATAGCGGTGCTGATAGGCATACTGATAGGCTCCGTTGCGGGATTTTACGGGGGAATAGTGGACTCGGTGCTTATGCGGTTTGTGGATATGATGCTGGCCTTCCCCACGTTCATCCTGATCCTGGCGGTGATCGCCATAGTGCCGCCCGGCATCGTTATCATAATGGTCGTCATCGGGGTAACGGGCTGGATGGATGTGGCCAGGCTCGTGAGGGCTGAATTCCTTACGCTCAAACAGCGGGATTTCGTGCTCGCCTCGAAATCGGCCGGCGCGGGAAGCCTCCGGCTCATTTTCAAGGAGATACTTCCAAACGCGCTTTCGCCGGTTTTTGTGACAGCTACCCTTGGGGTTGCGGGTGCGATACTGACGGAGTCCGCCCTTTCTTTCCTCGGGCTGGGCGTTCAGCCCCCAAACCCAAGCTGGGGAAATATCCTCACTTCCGGCAAGGACAACATAGAAACCGCCTGGTGGCTTTCCCTGTATCCGGGCCTGGCCATACTTATTACCGTGCTGAGCTATAACCTTGTGGGCGAAGGGCTGAGGGACGCGATTGACCCCCGTTTATGGGAAACGGAGCGGTATGAGAGCGGCCAGACTGAAGAGTAAAAACGAAAAAAGAAAAATTAGAAAGGTTTCAGATATTTTTTAATTTAATTTAATTTAATTTAAAAAACTAAAAATCTTCTTTGCGGAAGATGCTGTAAAGAGGCAGGCCAAGCGCCTCCACGTTTTTTCTGCCTTCATGCTCGGCCCTGTCCAGAAGAACTATCGCGGCAATTGTTTTCAGCCCCGAGGACCTCGCGATTTCTATCGCCTTAATGGTGGATTTGCCTGTCGTAAGCACGTCGTCGAGGATGATGACCTCATCGCCATCCCCCACGTTTCCTTCCACCTGCTTCATCGTCCCGTACGCCTTCGGCTCTTTTCTTATGACGAAGGCCTCGATCGGTTTGCCCTTAAGAAATGATGAGTATGCGATGGCGGTCGATATAGGGTCCGCCCCCATCGTAAGGCCGCCGGCTGCCGAAGGGGAAAGGCCCAGTTCCATTATTTTATCGAATATGATATTTCCGATGAGGTACTGCCCTTCCGGCGAAAGGGTCGCCCGCCTCAGGTCAAAATAAAAATCGCTCATCTGGCCCGATGTGAGCCTGAAGATGGGTTTTTCACTTTTTAAAAAGCATTTTTCTTTTATGAACTGTCTCAGTTTTTCCCAATTGTCCATGGCCAATAATTTTATCAGAGCGGGGAAGTTAAAGACAAATTCGTTTTTTAAGATGTTTTTAATGATCACCCCGGTTTTATAAAAGCGCGTTGACACGCGCCCCCCCTCTACCCCCAGGTCCCTTTTCGTCCGGCCGGAACCACATGCCGGTCAGGTATAGATTGCCCCCTTCTACTTCTGACCCTTGGAACTTCTCTT
>JAKAEG010000141.1 GCA_021819985.1 Nitrospirota bacterium
CCTTGTCTTGAACGCGTGCCTTCCGGAGTGCTTGCCCAAAACCAGCTTCGTGCTGCCAAGCCCCACGCTTTCCGGGCGCATTATCTCGTAAGTGGCCTTTTCCTTGAGGAGCCCGTCCTGATGGATACCGGATTCATGCGCGAACGCGTTGGCCCCAACTATGGCCTTGTTGGGCTGGACGGAGATGCCGGTTATCTTTGTGATAAGCCTGCTTGAGCGCATGATCTCCTCGGAGCGCACGTTCGTGTCCGCATGAAAGAAGTCCTTGCGCGTCCTTAAGGCCATAACTATCTCCTCCATGGAGCAGTTGCCCGCGCGCTCGCCTATGCCGTTTATAGTGCACTCCACCTGTCCGGCCCCCGCGGATACCGCTGCCAGACTGTTTGCCACCGCAAGCCCCAGGTCGTTGTGGCAATGGACGGAAATAATGGCGTTGCCGATATTGGGCACATTGGTGAACAGGTATTTTATTATTTCAAAAAATTCGGCAGGCACTGTGTAGCCAACGGTGTCTGGTATGTTCACCGTGGACGCCCCGGCCTCGATGACCGCCCCCACAACCTCCGCCAGATATGGCAGTTCCGTGCGTGTTGCGTCCATGGGAGAAAACTCGATATCCTCAACAAGGCTTCTGGCCAGCTTCACCATCTCAACCGACCTCTTCAGCGCCTCCTCACGGCTTATCCTGAACTGGTATTTAAGATGGATATCGGAGGTGGAATGGAAGGTATGTATCCTTTTTTTGGGCGTGTCCCTCAAGGCCTCCCATGCCCTTTTTATGTCCGCTTCCTTGGCCCGCGCAAGGCTCGCTATGATGGGGCCCTCGACCTCTCCGCCAATTCTTTTTATGGATTCGAAATCCCCTTCGCTGCTTATCGCGAAGCCCGCCTCTATGACGTCCACACCAAGGCGCGCAAGCTGGCGTGCGACCTGCAGCTTTTCCTCGATATTCATGCTTGCGCCTGGGGACTGTTCCCCGTCCCTGAGTGTGGTGTCAAAAATCCTAATGGGCCTCATTCGACCTTCTCCTTCTTTTTGTTGCAAAAAGATACGCGTTTTCTATCAGCCCGGCCGTAAGATATGCCATGGCGCAGATGAAAAGGGCTATTTCCGGGTGCATTGCCACTACCACAACCACCGTCACCGACAGCACCAGGAACCAGAACGGTTTTCTTTTTGTGAAGTTTATCTCCTTCATACCGTGAAACCTCAATGTGCTCACCATTAACAGCGACACGATGAATGTCAGCAGGAGCACCAGGGGGCTTCCGGTAAGGTTTATATCCATCTTGTTGGCGAATATCACGAGGGTCGTCAGTATGACGGCCCCGGCCGGTATCGGCACGCCGGTAAAAGATTTGCGCTCGGCCGTAACCATCTGGACGTTGTACCTGGCAAGACGCATGGCGCCGCAGGCCACGTAAAGAAAAGCGACCAGCCATCCGACCCTGCCAAAAGGGCTTATCGATGACAGATAGATAATTACTCCCGGCGCCACTCCGAACGCGACAAGGTCCGCCAGGGAATCAAGTTCGATGCCGAAACGCGAGGAGCTTCCCGTGAGTCTGGCGACCATGCCGTCAAGTCCGTCGAATATCATGGCTGCAAGCACGGCCCAGGACGCCAGGGTGAAATCGCCCCTCACGGCGGCCATTATCGCAAAAAACCCACCGAACATGCCGGTCAGCGTTAGGGCGTTAGGCAGTATGTAAATACCTTTTTTCATTGTATTCCCCGGGGTCCGCTCGCTTTTCATTAGGCTTTTTTTGCCAGTATGGTTTCCCCCGCGCGGACCCTGTCGCCCAGCGCGATCTGGAGTTTTACATCCGGGGGAAGATAGACGTCCACCCTGGAGCTGAATTTTATCATCCCGAAGCGCTCGCCCCTTTTCAGCCTGTCTCCGGGCTTTTTCCTGCAAACCGCTTTTTGCGCTATGGAGCCAGCCACCTGCCTTACCAGGAGGTTCCCTCCGCCTTCCTCTTCCATGACGACCGATATGTGCTCGTTCTTATGGAACGCATGCTCGGTAAAGGCCTTTTTGAACGAACCTTTCGTGTATTTGACAAGCCTTACCGTGCAGTCGCATGGCGCCCTGTTCACATGCACATCCATGGGCGACATGAATATGCTTATGAGCATGGAGTCCTTTTTGAGGTAATTGTCCTCATACAGGTTTTCCGCCACAATTATCCTGCCGTCAGCGGGGCAGATGTAGCCTTCCTCCCGGGGAGTTTCCCTTTCGGGGTCCCTGAAGAAATAGAACATGAAGGCCAGAAGGAGCCCCGGAATTATCGCGAGCCATCCCCATTCCACCCCGAATATAAGGGTAACGATGCCGAACCCGGCAAAATATGGATATCCCTCAGGGGCAAAAAAAGCAAAAAGAGAGAAACGCATCAGGCCTTCGATCTGTCTACGAGTTTTTTCTTTTTCATCCAGGGCATCATGGAGCGCAGCCTTTGCCCCACTTCCTCTATCGGGTGTTCTTCGCCGCGCCTGGTGAGAGCATTGAATACGGGCTTGTTCACGCTGCACTCAAGCAGCCATTCGCGGGCGAACTGTCCGGACTGTATCTCATCGAGTATCTGTCTCATCTCGTCCTTGGTGTCCTCGTTCACAATCCTTGGCCCTCTGGTGAGGTCGCCGTACTGGGCAGTATTGCTTATGGAATAACGCATATTGCTGATGCCGCCTTCATATATAAGGTCCACTATCAGCTTCACTTCGTGCAAACATTCGAAGTAGGCCATCTCCGGGCTGTACCCCGCCTCGACCAGCGTTTCGAAACCGGCCTGTATGAGTGACGTAATACCGCCGCAAAGGACTACCTGCTCGCCAAAAAGGTCTGTCTCGGTTTCCTCTCTGAAAGAGGTCTCCAGTATTCCGGCCCTGCCGCCTCCGATGGAGGACGCATAGGCAAGCGCGACCTTCTTGGTATCGCCTGAAGGGTCCTGGTGCACGGCAATGAGGCAAGGCACGCCGCTTCCCTTTTCATATTCCGAGCGGACGAGGTGACCTGGTCCCTTTGGGGCCGCCATGAAGATGTTGATCTCGGCCTGCGGCACGATCTGCCCGAAGTGGATATTGAACCCGTGGGCGAAGGCCACATATGCGCCCTTTTTGAGGTTCTGCGCGACCTCCTCGTTATAGGTTTTGGCCATGGTCTCATCGGGAAGAAGCATCATCACCACATCTGCCCCTTTCGCCGCGTCGGCCGGGGTCTTCACGTTGAAACCGGCTTTTTTCGCCTTGTCCCAGCTTGCCCCTTTCCTTACGCCTATGGTTACGTCCATTCCACTTTCCTTTAAGTTGTTCGCGTGCGCATGTCCCTGGCTGCCATAGCCGATGACAGTTATTTTCTTCTTCTTTAAAATATCAAGCTTGATGTCCTTCTCATAATAGACAGTAACCATGGATTATCCAACTCCTCCTTTTGTGAATTGCATTATTATATAACAAAATTTCTTGATTTTTCGCTCAATTTAGACTCTCATAAAAGAATGAACGGGCTACTTACCGATTTTAGAAGGTTCGCGCGTGAGCGGGCAATGAACGGTTCCTGCTTTATAGTGGGCGGCACTGTAAGGGATATCCTTATGGGCATCAACAAGCCCGCGGACATCGATATCGCCATGAAGGGAAGGGCGGTCAGGGCCACGCAGAGTTTCGCCCGGATGTATGGAGGCTCGTTCATTTTGCTCGATGAGCATTTCGGGACCGCCAGGGTAGTTAGAGGTAAGGAGCATCTGGACATATCCAAAATGAGGGGCAAAACAATCGGGGAGGACCTCTCAAAACGGGACATGACCATAAACGCGATGGCGTTTCCCCTTTCCTCAAGACGTTTGATAGACCCCTTTGGAGGCTCCGACGACCTTATGAAGGGTCTGGTGCGGATCGTTTCCGAGGAAAATCTGGTGCAGGACCCGTTAAGGATATTGAGATGTTACCGCTTTTCCGCAACGCACGGCTTCAGGATCGAAAAGGGCTCAGCCGCGGCGCTTAAAAAACTGGCCCCGCTTCTTGATAAGCCCGCCTCGGAGAGGATCACCGAAGAGCTTAAAAAGATCCTCACGGCCCGCAGCGCCGGAAGGGTCCTGGACCGCATGCTGAAAGACGGGGCGCTCCGTATGATACTGCCTGGTTTCAGAAGCGGCAATTTAAATGTCTTCAAGGTCCTTGAGGGGCAGTGGGCCAGGTTCCCCTTTGGCAGGAAACTGGTCCATGCCGAGCAGGATGTCCGTTTTCCATTAAGACTTGCCGCGCTTGCCTCCGGCGCGGGCGAAAGGGCAATCGAAAGGATTGTGCTTTCAAACAAGGAAAGAAAATTCCTAGAAAGGCTCTCTTTTTACCGGCCAAGGATAAGGAATTTTTTTGCCAAAGGCGCTTCCGGGATCTCGTTCATTAAAATATTCAGGGAACTTGGGGACGAGATATATGTTCACATGGTCTTCTGCCATGCTTTTTTGAAAGCGGAGGACGAGAAGACTGGGGATGAGTTTCTGGATTATTCGAGACCGGTCCTGGCCTATTACCTGGAAAAAGTAAGGCCCAGGATGGGGAAAAGGCCGATAACCGGGGAGGACCTTAAAAAGGAATTTTCCCTGAAACCGTCACCCTTGTTTAAGCAGGTCCTCGACGCAGTAGAGCTTAAATGGCTGAAAAGGGAGATAAAAAACAGGAAGCAGGCGCTGGAGGAGGCCAGAAAGCTTATAATGAGCTGATAATTTCGGGCGACCCGCCGGGTTGCCCCTGCGATGTCCCTCGATCTGCCTTAACTTGCCTCCGTGTCGAAAAGCGATTTTATGCCGTTTTTTTAATGTAAATATACCCCGTCCTTCCATGATTATGTTTATTTTTTTTGGAAATTAATGCGCCACGCGATTGAGGCGGAGTACGAATAGCTGGTACAAATTTACAATTTTTGAGAAAATATCGTCAATGTTGATTTCGGGGAAAATCATAGCTTTAAATAAAATTTGCATACTCTGCAGGTTAGGGGGAACTAAACGGCAGGAAAGGTGGATGTGCCAACAATCGGGAAATAAATGCATGTTTCCAGTGGAAAAACGCGCTAGTTTCGACTTTTCGAAACTGCGGTGTATCAGGTGTAGCGCTCGCCCCGAGATCTTACTTTGACAAGACCGTTCGGATGGTGATATATTGTTATTACAATGATGTAACGAAGGAGGAAAAGTCATGGTAAAGAAACTAACCAGGCACGGCAACAGCCTTGCGCTCGTCATAGACAAGGGCGTGCTGGACCTTCTTGATATCGATGATAAAACCCCGCTTGACATCTCTACTGACGGCAAGCTTCTGATAATCTCGCCTGTAAGGGATGAAAAAAGAAAAAAGTCATTCAAAGCGGCCTTGGAGAAGACCAATAAAAAATACGGGGGCGCGCTTAGAAGGCTTGCAAGTTGAAAAAACCGCTTTTTCTCGATCTCGACGAGGTCATCGAAATTCACCGTGACCAGATTGAGAGATACGGCGGCCACTCCGGGATTCGAGATATTGACCTGCTTAAATCGGCCGTGGCCATGCCTTCCGCCGGTTTCGAAAAGGATTATCTGCACACGGATATTTTTGAAATGGCCGCCGCGTACCTCTTTCATATCATCAGGAACCATCCTTTTGTGGACGGCAACAAAAGAACCGGGACAGCAGCTGCGCTGGTTTTTTTACTGTTGAACGGCAAGAAAGTTGACGTGGACGAGGATCGTCTGGAAACCGTTGTGCGCTCAGTGGCTGAAGGAAATTCGGACAAGTCAAGGATAGCTGAATTTTTCAGACGGCATACCCGGAAATCCTGATTCTTCATATCAGAATCGAATCAGGAGCCGTCTGCAGCGGCACTGGGTTAAACTGGTATTTTACACCGATGGAATTGCCGTGGTGCAGGTTTTCAGGTGCACATCAGGGCTATGAATGTCGCCGCATTATGGGTTTACCTTTTTGCATCTCAGATACAAAGCTTCCACTTTTTTTCTGGCCCAGGGTGTCCTTCTAAGAAATTGCAGACTGGATTTGATACTCGGGTCATTATTAAAACACCTGATGCGGACGATTCTGCCCATTTCACCCCAACCATAACGTTCTACCAACTGGGTCAGAATCATTTCTAGCGTGATCCCGTGGAGGGGATCCTTGTTTGTTTGGTGATCCACAGATATATAATGACATAATCACGACACCGAAAAAACTTCATATGAACTGTTTATATGGACAATATAATGGTCCTGTGGATTATGATGGGGCTGGCAGTGTGTTTCATCTTAAAAGCTGAAGCCGGAAAGGAGTTTTACGTGGAAAAGACCCGCCATGAACCGGGGTGTTCATTGCCGTTTGAACAGTCAGGCAAAAGAAATCATTTAAAAACGAAAGGTTAAGATTTTTAGCTTGAACAGAAAAACACAAAAAAAGGGATTGCCCCCGCTGAATTCCGTGTCTTGCACCTTTTCGACGTCGTATACTCTCAGAAATTCCGGGGATGTCACACAGTGATGCGGGCTTGAGATTCTATGCCGGGGTTCTTTATAATTAACCTTTGTCTTCATTAGTGTTATATCTATTGATATTATCGAAAGGCCAAAGATGAAAAGAAACAAAGTCGCCATAATCGGGGCCGGTCATGTCGGGGCCTCTCTTGCGCAACTCCTTTTACATGACGGGATCTCTGACGTGGTCCTTTATGATGTGGCCCAGGGCGTGCCGCAGGGCAAGGCGCTGGACCTTGGGGAAGCCTGCCCGCTTTGGGGATCATCGGCTTCCATCAAGGGAACAAACGCTATCGAGGACACCGCGGGCTCGGACGTCATCGTCATAACCGCGGGGCTTGCGAGAAAGCCCGGCATGTCCAGGGACGACCTTCTTCAGGCAAACGCCACCATTATTAAAGAGGTCTCCACAAAAACGGCAGCCCAATCCCCTGATTCGATAATCATAATGGTCACAAACCCGATGGATGTAATGGCGCAGCTGGCCTGGAAATTCACGAAATTTCCGCCGCAGCGGGTATTAGGGATGGGCGGGGTCCTGGATTCCGCAAGGCTCCGTTCGTTTATCGCATGGGAGTTGAATGTCTCCCCTAAAGACGTCGAAGCCCTTGTCCTTGGAGGCCACGGAGACCAGATGGTGCCCGTAAAAAGCCTGATATCGGTAAAGGGGGCTGGCATCGATTCCCTTTTGCCCGAGGCAACCATACGTTCGATTTTTGAAAGGACCAGAAACGGCGGCGCGGAGATAGTCTCTCTTTTAAAGACGGGCAGCGCTTATTATGCCCCAGGGGCCGCAATTTACGAGATGGTGAAGGCTGTGCTGTTCGATGAAAAAAGGCTCCTTCCCTGCGCGGTCCATCTGGAGGGGCAGTACGGCGCAAAAGGCGTCTATGCCGGCGTGCCGGTAATACTTGGAAAAGGCGGGGTGGAGAAAATAATCGAGGTGCCGCTTACAGCTGAAGAGAAGGCTGCCTTCGATAAATCCGCAGGCGCTGTCGGCAAACTGGTAGAAACGCTCGGCCTTTAATTTTTAAAAGATAAAAAATAAAAAAATATAAAATGAAAAATGCAGCAAGGAGGACAAAATAAAATGGTTCAGAGGACTCTTTCCATCATCAAGCCCGATGCCGTCAAGAAAAACGCGATAGGCGGTGTTCTTAAATATTTTGAGGACGCGGGGTTGAGGGTCGCGGCCTTGAAAAAGATTCAGCTTTCAATAGAGGAGGCCAAAAAATTCTATATAGTCCACAAGGAAAGGCCTTTTTACAACGATCTGGCAACATTCATGTCCGAAGGGCCGGTGGTTGTCCTGGTGATCGAGGGTGAGGACGCCATCGCAAAGGTAAGGCAGATAATGGGGGCGACTAACCCCAAGGACGCCGCACCCGGCACCATAAGGGCCGCATATGCCGAGAACATTGAAAGAAACGCCGTCCACGGCTCGGACAGCGAAAATTCCGCGTGCTCTGAGATACCATTTTTTTTCCCGGAAATAGAAATACTATAAAAGCGGGTCCCCGGAAATAGCGGGTTTGGCGAAAATATCCGCCGATTATTTAAAATGGATAAATGAGCGTATTGCCTGTAGCTTGGGAACCAGTCCCATGGGACCAGTCCCCTTGCCACAGGGGCAAGCTGGCGAATATGATAAAAACAAAAATTCCTTACATA
>JAKAEG010000142.1 GCA_021819985.1 Nitrospirota bacterium
AAACAGGATCAAAAAATAATAAATGATCCCAGGTACAGTCAGGACCAGCAGCAGTTTCAAAAAAACATCAAAGACCTTTTTCAGCACTGCTTTATCTTCGCTCAATAGATAGCCCAGAAATATGAATTGAAACAGGGTCGAAACATACGCTGCCGAAAAAAATCCGTATTTATCGTAATTTATGAGTTTTGAAATATTACTGAGAAGAACAAAAAGAAAAAAGAAAAATACTGGCGGAAGGAATTTGAATCCGCTGTTTTTCCTGAGGGCGATAGCCATTGCGATCAACGCCGCAATAAGGGAATTCAACTTTCCGAAATGGAACAGATCAAAAAAGAAAAAGGTCGTGTTGAAAAAAAGGAAAAGCACGTACAGCGCGATATCAAGAGAATTCACCGGCAATTTTTTCACAGAAACGTCACCGGATACCATACTCATCTTGTTTTAAAAATGCGGACTATTCTGTTTTTCAATCTTTTGGGCAAGCTCCCCTTTTTTCTCTTCAGAAACTTTTCCAGTGTTATAAAAATTTCTTTGTTTTCCGTGACTGGAATCTGTTTCATACGAGGCGATTTTTCGGAGATTTGGATTTGGGAAGGCCCATTAATCCTGCCGCAATGCGTGCCGCTGCCATCAAATCCGATATTCAAAATGAGGGATGCCCCGGGATAAAGGGTCAGCATATCTTTGAGGAAAACCGAAGCATGCCATCGGACAGCCCAGGAATCATTCTTTCCGGCTATCTGATCTTGCAACATCTTGGTATATCCATACGCGCCATTTACGTCAAATATTTTTTTAAGCTTCCTTCGATGGATCTCTTGTATCAATTTTTTCCCGTCGGCTTCAAAGACATTCCAACCCCTGCGCCAGGTCGCCCATCCCCAGCATTCGGCACCCCGCAGGAAGAAACTCGCAGGCAATCGTTCCTCAAGAGGATACATATACCCGCTAATGCTGGCTACATTTTCCTCATTTTCATAGAAATTCAAGGCCTCATTCATGAATTTCAGGAAATATTTCGAGCTGACAAGGTCATCTTCCATTACGATTATTTTTCCAAACCGGCTGATGACCTCAGATACGCCGCCGATGATGGATTTGGCCAGACCGTAATTTTCATTGCGCTCAGTAATGTGAATGGCGCGGAAGCCGTCTATCGTCCGCAGGTAATCGCGAACGGCCTTTACCTGCCCCTCAAAAGCGGCGTTCTTGGGGCCGTCAGAAAAGATAAACAGGTCACTTTCAGCAGCCAGCTCATTTTTCTTGAGAGCCTCCACTGTCTGCCTTGTGTGCCATGGCCGGTTATAGACAAAAAGAGCGATAGGGGCGAAACTATCTGGCGCCATTCGCTAACCTCTTTGCTTTAAGCCCGCCAAAAAGCGCTCTCGCAGCCGCAAATAACGCTCTCTTCACAAGTCGTGTCCAGTTCAATACCTTCCACGGCCACGGGCAGGCAAACCCGATGAAAAAAAACCATGCCATCACATTCGAGTAGCTCTTTTTTGAGAAATACTTCCGCAAGAATTCAACTGGAGATTTCACAGCCGCCGGATTGTATCCAGCGGGCGTTTCGTCTATTTTTACATACACGTCTTCGACGGTTGTCAGGCTGAAACCCTTGCGATAGGCCCTGTGGGTGAACTCGTAATCGGACAGGTAATGAGGGATCAGTCTCGGATGGAACCCTCCGATATCGAGAAAATCGCCGTACCGGAGAAACAAGCCCCTCGTAGAAAAGCAGTTAACCGCGTCCTTACCGCCGGCCTGATTAAAAGTAAGTTCTTTCCAGTCAATGTGAATGCCCGCATCCGCAACCTGATTCGTATTGCGGCTGTATGAGCGCGCAAGCAATATAGTCCTTTTGCGCCCGCTCAGGCAACCAACCGCGTTTTCGATCAAATCGGGGCCAAATTCAGTATCGTCATTTATGATCAAAACCATATCCAGCGGTGAAGTCCGGAGTGATTTCAGATGAACGAGTCCACGCTGAAGACTCCCCGCCCACCACCATTTGCCATCGCCTTTTATTATAGTGAGCGCTTCAATTTGCGCTTGCGCCATCTCCGCCGTGCCGTCTGTTGAGCCGTCGTCGATGAGTATCAGATGATAATTTGCATAGGTCTGGTCTTTCAGACACGCGATAAAACGTCTCGTGACCTCTCTCCTGTTATGGACCGGAAGCATGATATATACTTTCACTGGGACCATGCCGGCTTCATTGTTTTTTATGCCCATTTTCCGGCAAAAAAATTATAAAAAGTATCACGCTGCATCGATAATTTCATAACCTTCCATATATGAGAATGTGTTTTAAACTAAAAATCTGATCGTCAAAGCCTTCTTTATATCGGGCGTGAATGCCTTTAAGAGAAGCATTCTACCTCCTCGAACAATTGACTCATCGGTTTCCTGTTTCCGGCATCTATGATGACACCCTCGCTGTTTATAACTGGATGCGTCATGATTTCAAAGATTTCTTTTTCAGACCCGCCATTTAACCCGCTTGCAAATACCAAATACTGATCAGCCGATCCGAAATAATGCGACCTATTGATTTTTTTATATTTAAGATAATGATTATACTGCATGGCATAAAAACGCCTGCGCAGATTGCAGCATTTGGAAGTATTGCCCATTATGCGAATATGGGGTATGCCAAACTCGCGCATTACCGGCACAACCAATGAAATGATCCCTATTTCCTCATGGATATGATGGTGCATGTCTATATGGGCAAGCTTCAGGCCCTTTTCCCTGCACCTTTCGATTTGCGCCCTTATTTCTTCCTGCACGCCTTCTTTCTCAACGGCGGCAAGATGGAATATCCGGCTGGCCCTCGTTATTCTGAATTCTCCATCCGCATTGCAAAACCGTTCGAGTTTTCTTATTTTCCTGGTGAGCGGGACCCCTTCAGTCAGTACACCATGCAGTCCAACCCGGTCGTTAAGCTTATGTTCATGTATAAGGTCGCAGGCCTCGTCGAAGCCGGGCATGTTTGCCATGATCGAAGCGCTTGAAAGCCACCCCTCCTTGAAAGATTTGACGATCGCGGCATTTGCATTAGAGCCGTACCCGAAATCATCTCCGTTAATTATGCGGATCATTGCCATTATGACAGGTCCCCTCGTTTGCCGGAGCTCTCCTGGAGAATATTTTCGCTTCCCTTTGATTAAGGAACACCTCCGGAGACCTTCCGTAAAGATAACGGATAACTTCTTCCACGCACTCGCCCAGGCCAGATTCGCCTGTCTTAAGGTTCAATTCGGGATTCTCCGGCGGCTCATAAGGGGACGATATACCTGTAAACTCAGGTATTTCTCCCCTCCTCGCCTTTGCGTAGATGCCTTTTACATCCCGCCCTTCGCATACCTCAAGGCTGCAATCACAATAAATTTCGACTAAATTTTCATCGCCCACCAATGACTTCACCAATGCCCTGTCCTTTTTAAAGGGGGAGATGAAGGCCGCAAGCGCGATAATCCCGGCTTCCAGGAACAGTTTCGTCATTTCGCCGATCCGCCGTATATTTTCAGCGCGGTCCTCAGGGGAAAATCCCAGATCGGAGCAAAGCCCATGGCGCACGTTGTCACCGTCGAACACGTAGGTGCGGCATCCCATTTTATGCAGCCGCGCCTCTACAGCATGTGCGAGAGTGGATTTTCCGGCCCCGGAAAGACCGGTAAACCAGAGCGCTACGCCCTTGTGCCCATTCATCGCCTCTCTATGGCCGCGTTTGATGATCGAATGGTGTTTTGTAAGATTTTCAGTCATTCTTAAATTACCTCTGAGAAGGAAGCTGCTGCCTCTCCTTCGCGTTATCAGGCAAATCCATTGATAGTGTAACCAGTTCGAAGATGTAATCGCAACCGATCAAACCGGATGCAGATTCTGCCCGTCTTTTCCCCTCCGGCGCAATGCCCTTTAAATTGTTCGAACGCAATTGACACTCCCACGTTCATATTTAAAGACTGGCCTTGTTTCATTGTCGAACTTCCGGACAATTTCGGCGCCATTTTAAAAATCCTTGAAATAGCTGTCCCTGTAAACATTGTAGATGCCAATCTTCCCCCTCATTAATGAGCGTATGCTCCCTTTTATTAGCCACTTCGCGCTGCCTGGCTTTTTTATTACCCTTTCGTAGGCAAAGGCCGGATCAATACCCTGAATCCACCGCTTGGCGGTACGGAGTTCCCTGACATATGCCGCGTAAATTGTATTGACCACTCCGGATGTCAACGGATATTCTCCCAATTTGTGGGAACCATCGTCATAACGGCAGTATTCATGGAAATGATAAAAGACAAGCGGCACATCATTCACGTATATGGAGCCGTTAGATTTCCGGATATTGTATTGCTGCACGTTCCACGGCGCGACCCCAGCTCCTATATGTTCAATTTCCCTGACACAGGAAAACCTGCCGGGCCATTCATCCAGGGTAATCTGCCCGGGAAAATAACCCGGGTTGTCTTTTGTATACCTATAGCAGCAGTCTTTCCAAAAGGTCAGCACCTCGCGCGCCTCGTGATCGCTTCGAAAGGCGTTGAACTGGACGCAATATTTGCCCGCTCTTTCTGTATTATCAAATTTCGGCGTATAACGATGCGGGACAAGGGAAACGGAATAGCCATCAAGTTCCCTGAACAAGACCGCCGGGTCGCTGAAAAACATCGAGTCCGCCTCAAGATAGGTGACCATGTCCACCTTGAATTTATCAAGCACGTAAATACAAACAAGTGGCTGGCATACCCAGCAGAACTGGCCATGTGTGGTATTGGCCCTCACCGCGCGCGTCTCGTCGTTCTCGATCTCGGATAGATGAATGGGAACGAGGTTCGGCTGATCCAGCTTAAGAATCATGTCATAGGAGGCCTGATCCATACATAGCGTGTAAAGGCGGAATTCTCTGGCCGTCTTCATCAAGGAGCGGTAAAGGGCCACCCCCTGAGGAAGATAATTCTTATCAAATAAAGTGCTGAAGTGATACATCATTACCCTTCCTTTTTTTACACCAGCGCCTTAAGCCTCATAATAAACTGGGGCTTTTGCCCGAAAATAAATGTCTCTTTTTTTTGCATTTCCTATTTTCACTTCCTTTAGACGAACGTCCTCAAAATACTGCTCTAACAGCACCTTTAATTCCTGCGTGTCACCGAATTCATGTTTATGATCGATAAAACCCGTAGCAAGCGGCGTAATTCCGTATAACTGCATGGAACCGTTACCAGAGACTGCTATTTTTTTCAGTATTTTATGAATATCTGAGAGATTAAAGTAACAAATAGCCGCGTTCCAGATCACAAAATCATAGCCGGAGGACGGAAACGCCTCTTTAATTATATCGAGCTGATGATATTTAATATTTGCAGCATGATTTATTTTTTTAGCATTCTTTATTGCAGTCCCATCAGCATCAACCGCATCGATAAGACCAGCGATGTCAGAATAGAATAAATAACTGTAACTTCCATCTCCACAGCATAGATCGAGGACTTTACAACCAGAGAACATCTTTTCCCTGGGATAGAAACCCCTTACGATAAAATCCCATTGTTTCGGATCTTTTGTCCATCTGTATAGGTTTATACGGTGATCAAAATATTTTGGAAGACCATTCACTTTACATACCCAGTCTCTATAAAAAAGGAGATTTGCAAAAAAACGCGAAACGCTTTGAGCCATCGTGAACATTATATCGATGTTAACGATTTTAAATAATATTCTGAGGAAAAAATTTATTAGAGTTTTAATAATTTTAAATAATATTCTGAATTTTTTTAATTTCAATGAATTTCCTCGTAATATTTGTTTTAACCGTTTAAGCTCCACGCCGCTTTCCCCTCACCCGACAATATCTCTGACCGCCCATATTACGTCTTCAATGTCTTCATCTGACAGTTTTGCCGAGATCGGCAAACTGACCGTTTGTCTGCCGATGCTCATGGCGTGGGGATAATCTTCAGGCCGCCAGCCGAAAGTTTCCCGGTAATAAGGATGCTCCGGGATGCTCAGGTAATGAACGCCAACCCCTATGTTCCTCGCGGTCATCTCATCGAGAAAGGCGTCGCGGCTGATTCCGGTCTTTTGCTTGTCGACGCCAATAGTATAAAGATGATATGCATGGCGGGTCCCGGTTTCTGGCTCGGCGGGCAGGACAAGAGGCAAATCGGCAAAGGCGTCGTTATACCGAGCCCAACCGGCGCTGCGCTTTTCCCAATAGCGCTCAATCCGCTCCAGTTGACAAATGCCGATAGCGGCCTGCATGTCCGTCATATTATACTTGAACCCGCAGTGGACTACCTGGTAATGCCTGTACCCCGCATCGCTAAAACGCTTCCAGGCGTCCTTGCTCATCCCGTGCAGTCCGAGTATTTTGATGCGGGCAATGTCCTCCTCGCGCCTTGCCAGCACCATCCCACCCTCGCCTGTTATGATATTTTTTGTCACATAGAATGAGAAGCAGCCGAAATCCCCGAAGGTCCCTGCCTTGCCTCCCCTGTATTCGGTTTCTATGGCATGGGCGCAGTCCTCTACTACCCTGAGGCCATGGCTTGAAGCTATATTCATGATTGCATCCATGTTGCAGGGCCGCCCAGCGAAATGGACCGGGATGATTGCGCGGGTCTTGCCGGTGACTTTCCTTTCTATTTCATCGGGATCTATGTTCATGGTCTTAGGATCGACATCAGCCAGCACGGGGATCGCTCCGGCATGGATAATGGCATTGACGGTAGCGCAGAACGTCAGGGGGGTAGTAATGACCTCATCTCCGGGCCGGACCCCCGCAGTGAGAATGCTAAGGTGCAGCGCCGCGGTGCACGAGCTAAGCGCCGCCGCAAATTTCGAGTTTTTGTAAGCTGCGAAATTCTTCTCGAATTTGGCGACTTTGGGACCCGTGCCCAGCCATCCGCTTTTCATGGTGCCGATTACTTCTTCGATCTCGGCTTCCTCGATGGCGGGCGATCCAAAAACCAGAAAACTGTTTCTTCCAGACTTATTTTTCATCTCCGTCCTTTTTATCAATGTCATTTTTACTTGGCAGCTTGTAAGATTGTCAGCCATGCCCTTAATTAATCTTCTCTGGAATACTGCTCTTTTTTAGCCCTAATAAGACCTTTTAGTGGTGTTTTGTAAGATTATTAGTCATTCTTAAATTACCTCTGAGAAGGAAGCTGCTCGCTCTCCTTCCTCAAAAAAAATAACCGGTTATCACCAATCCCCATCGCGTCGAACAACCTCGTCGCCATATGGTCTATTTTTAAACGGCTGATAAGCGCCAGCCCGGCCACGGGAATAATTTGAGGAAATTTGTATCGCCCGTCCGGCGACCAGAACACGGACGGCGTTCCTTCCCTGGGGCGGGTCAGCAGATGTATCCACTGGTAATGCAACCAGGCCGAAGCGGTAATTGTGATCGTCTTTTCCAGGGAAAGCCCCGCCTTTTCCGCCGCCATCCTCATGGAGCGGACAGAAAAGAACTGGTTGTGATAAGGGACATGCCAGTTTATCCACCTACGCCCAAAGACCTTTGCTCCCCAGCCGCCCCCGTTGGGCGTGCTCAGGATAGCTAGCCCTCCTGGCTTAAGCACCCGGGCCACACCGCGAAGGGTTTCAACCGGATCCAGCACATGCTCTATCACTTGGTCCATCGTGACGTAATCGAAGCAGTTTTCTTCATATAAAGACGGATCAAAGAGCCCCACATGCACTTTATAGCCGAATTTGTCCGCAACGCGCCTGATATTTTCATCCGCCTCGACCCCAAAGACATCGCAGCCCCGGGCCTTGTGATAACCCAGTGTTTCCCCGAAGCCGCAGCCTATATCGAGGACCTTAACTTTCTCTGGGACCCAGCGGAAGGCCGAGCCGTATTCACCATCAAACCATGCCTTGAAACCACTGGCCTCAGCACGGGGCTTATGACTGTCGATATCGAAGGCGCGGCGCGGATAATAGTTGGAATAAAGGTCCTCAAGGTCTCTTTTATCCACTCCGTCCTCAAGGAACATATGCCCGCATTCGGCGCAGCGCACAAGCCGGAACAGCCCCTTATAGCCGTAGCGGTCGTCATACAGGACTTTACCCTTTAGGGTCCGCCCGTTGCATATTATACAAGTCAGCATTTTTTTAAAGCTC
>JAKAEG010000143.1 GCA_021819985.1 Nitrospirota bacterium
GCAAGACAGGCGACAAGGTGACCGTCGTGGAGTCAAGGCCCCTTAGCAAGGACAAGCGCTGGAGGGTCGCCGATATTTTAAAGGAGACGGGGAAGTGATACAGGTCCAGAGCATACTAGATGTCGCTGACAACTCAGGGGCCAAAAAGGTCTGCTGCATAAAGGTGCTGGGCGGCACCCGCAGGCGTTACGCAGGGCTTGGCGACCTTATAATGGTCAGTGTGAAGGAGTCCACGCCCGAGGGGACCGTCAAAAAAGGTGCCAAGGCGAAGGCCGTGGTGGTGAGGACCAGAAAAGAGTATCGCAGGCCCGACGGCACTTATATAAGGTTCGACCAGAACGCAGTGGTGCTCATAAACCCGGCAGGCGAACCCCTGGGCACAAGGATATTCGGTCCCGTCGCCAGGGAGCTTAGGTGGAAGGAATACATGAAGATAATCTCGCTTGCGCCAGAGGTTCTTTAAGGAGGTTAATGCTCAAATGGGGCTTGGCATAAGAAAAGACGATACGGTGCAGGTGCTGGCCGGCAAGGAAAGAGGCAAGAAGGGCCGCGTGCTTGTGGTGCATCCTGACAAGGACAAGGTAATTGTCGAAAAGATCAATATAATAAAGAGACACACAAAACCGTCGAGGAGCAACGAGCAGGGGGGCATTATCGAGAAGGAAGGCCCGCTGCATATTTCCAACGTGATGCTTGTCTGCCCGAAATGCGGCGCGCGTTCCAGGACTGCAATTCAGGAAGCGGCAGGCGGAAAGAAGCACAGAGTTTGCAAAAAGTGCAAGGAGGTCATTGATTAGAATGGCGCCAAGGCTCAAGGAAACATACAAAAACGAGATATTGCCTTCACTGATGAAGGAATACTCCTATAAAAACGTCATGCAGGCACCGAAGATCGAAAAGGTTGTAATCAATGTGGGCCTGGGCGAGGCTGTCCAGAATATAAAGCTTCTGGATTCCGTCCAGAATGAGCTTACCCAGATAACCGGCCAGAAGGCGGTGCAGACCAGGGCCAAGAAGGCCATAGCCACCTTCAAGCTGAGAAAAGGCATGCCTATCGGCTGCAAGGTCACGCTCAGGGGCGACAGGATGTATGAGTTCCTGGACAGGCTTATCAGTGTTTCGCTGCCCAGAATAAGGGACTTCAGGGGTCTGTCAGACAGGTCTT
The DNA here is from genome assembly GCA_021819985.1 of Nitrospirota bacterium. Lineage (GTDB taxonomy): Bacteria > Nitrospirota > Thermodesulfovibrionia > Thermodesulfovibrionales > JdFR-88 > JAKAEG01. The sequence goes on from JAKAEG010000143.1 coordinate 1,166, forward strand.
TCGATGGCAGGGGAAATTATAATTTTGGTCTCAAGGAGCAGTACATATTCCCGGAGATCAATTATGATAAAGTGGAGATAGTCCACGGCATGGACATTACCATATGCACCAACGCCCGCACCAATGAGGAAGCGAAAGTGCTCCTCAGGCATGTAGGCATACCCTTCAGGAAATAGGAGCGAAGACTTTTTATGGCTAAGACTTCAAGTATAGAGAAATCGAAAAGGCCGCCAAAGTTCGGTGTCAGGGTCCACAACCGCTGCAATATTTGCGGCAGGCCCAGGGCCTATATGAGGCAGTTCGGCGTATGCAGGATCTGCTTCAGGAGCCTGGCCCTCAAGGGGCAGATACCGGGCGTGGCCAAATCAAGTTGGTAGCGGAAGGAGCGCAGAGCAGATGTTAACGGACCCCATAGCGGATATGCTTACGAGGATCAGGAACGCGGCCATGGTTAAGGCTGAAAAGGTGGACATTCCGGCTTCCAAGCTGAAGCTGGAAATAGCCAAGATCCTGAAAGAGGAAGGCTTCATCAGGGCGTACAAGGTAATAAAGGACCGCAAGCAGGGCATACTCAGGGTGAACCTCAAGTATGTGGAAGGCGCACCGGTCATAACCGGTATTCAGAAAGTAAGCAAGCCTGGACGCAGGGTTTATGTTGGCAGCCAGGAGATACCAAGGGTAATGGGGGGCGTAGGTGTTGCCATCCTCACCACACCCAAGGGCGTCATGTCGGACAAGGTGTGCAGACGGGAAAACGTGGGCGGAGAACTTCTCTGCAACGTCTGGTAATAAAAGTATCCCGGTAATTTGATTCGCAATTTTTTGAATGAATTTTTGAAATAAAGGTGATGAAATGTCAAGGATAGGCAAAAAACCGATAGAGGTCCCGAAAGGGGTAACCATAAAGCTCGATGGACGCAATGTCCAGGTCAAAGGACCCAAAGGCGAGCTTGCCTGGGAAATACCGTTTCGGATCAGCGTCAAGGAGACGGAAGGCAACCTTCTGGTCGAGCGCGGGGATGACGACAGGCAGACGAGGGCCCTCCACGGGCTTTCGAGGAGCCTGATATTCAATATGGTCAGCGGCGTTTCGCAGGGGTTTATCAGGGCGATGGAGATAACCGGTGTCGGGTACAGGGCGGCGGTGCAGCCCGGCAAGATCGTTTTTTCTCTTGGTTATTCCCATCCTGTCGAATATGTGCTTCCCGAGGGTATAAGCGCCGAGGTCGATAAAAAACAGACCGCTCTTACCCTGAAAGGGGCCGACAAACAGAAGCTGGGCCAGGTAGCCGCGGAAATAAGGGCGCTGAGGTCGCCGGACGCATATAAAGGCAAGGGCATCAGGTATGCCGGAGAATATATAAAACTTAAGGCCGGGAAGACCGGAAAGAAATAAACGGAGGGCGTATTTTGGCGGTCAATACGGTTTTAGCCAGGGAAAGAAGGCGCGCGCGGGTCAGGAAAAAGGTCAGCGGCACGGTTGAGAGGCCGAGAGTGTCCATATTCAGGAGCCTTAAATATATATATGCCCAGCTTATAGACGATGCCGCCGGCAACACGCTTGCTGCCGCTTCGAGCATCGAAAAGGAATTTTCGGGCCAGACGGGCGGCAAAGGCAACAAGAACGCCGCTCATGAAGTGGGCAAGCTCCTTGCGGGCAGGGCGGCAGGCAAGGGTATAAAAAAGGCTGTATTCGACCGCAGCGGTTACCGTTATCACGGCTGCGTAAAGGAAGTTGCCGAAGGGGCCAGAGAAGGCGGCCTAGAATTTTAATGGGATCTCAAAAGATTTTTTCTAAGGAGGTATGGTGGGTAGAATAGACCCCGAGGGGCTCAATCTTAAGGATAAAGTGGTTTTTATAAACAGGGTGGCGAAGGTCGTGAAAGGCGGACGCAGGTTCTCCTTTGCGGCCCTGGTTGTGCTTGGCGATGGCGAAGGCATCGTGGGCATCGGTAAAGGCAAGGCTACCGAGGTTCCCGAGGCGATAAGAAAGGCTGTCGAGGGCGCGAAGAAAACCCTTATGCGTTTCCCCCTCAAGGGAAGGACCATACCGCACAGGGTAGTAGGCTTATACGGGTCTAACAGCGTTGTCATGAACCCGGCGAAAAACGGCACCGGCCTCATAGCGGGCGGCCCTGTAAGGGCGCTGCTCGAGGTGGCAGGCATCCATGATGTCGTTGCGAAGTCGCTGGGCGGGCATAATCCGTTCAATACGGTAAGGGCCACGCTCGATGGGCTGATGAAGCTCAAAGACTTCGATTCCGTTATGAAGATGCGCGGCAGAGGCGAAGAGGAATCCACTGATAAGGAGAAGGTTGATGAGGATAGAGGAGTTAAAACCGGCACCAGGTAGCAGGAAGAAGCAGAAAAGGGTAGGGCGCGGGCCGGGCTCCGGGCACGGTAAAACGTCCACCAAAGGACATAAAGGGCAGAAAGCAAGAAGCGGCGGCGGAAAAGGCCCCGGATTCGAGGGCGGGCAGATGCCCATCCAGAGAAGGCTTCCCAAGAGGGGCTTTACCAACATCAGCCACAAAGAATATGCCATAATAAACATTGGCAAAATAGGCGAGCTGGGGCTCACTGAAGTGAGTCCGCAGATACTGCTCGAAAAGAAAGTCATTAGCTCGCTTAAGGACGGTCTCAAAGTGCTGGGCAATGGTGAGCTGAAGGCGGCCGTAAAGGTTTCGGCCCATGTATTCAGCAAAAGCGCGGCCAAGAAAATAACCGATGCCGGCGGCAAGACAGAAACAATATAAATGGGCGGAATAAGCAGCTTTCAGAATATATTCAAGATCGAGGAGCTTAAAAAAAGGCTCCTGTTCACGTTGGGCATGCTGGCCGTCTACAGGATCGGCGGGCACATCCCCACCCCGGGCATAAACGGAGAGCAGTTGAGCAAGTTCCTGCTTCAAAAGGGCGGGGCGATCATGGGCTTTTTCGACATGTTCGCGGGCGGCGCTCTTTCTAGAGTCACCATATTTGCCCTGGGAATTATGCCCTATATTAGTGCTGCCATCATACTTGAACTCCTGACCGTCGTTGTGCCTGCAATAGGAAAGATGGCCAAAGAAGGTGAAGAAGGCAGAAAGAAAATAGTCAAGTATACCCGTTACGGTACAGTGGGAATAAGCGCCATACAGTCCCTGGGCATAGCGATCGGACTTGAGGGCATGGCCGGCGGGGCGTTCATACAGCATCCGGGCTGGAGTTTCAGGCTCATGACCATGATCACCCTCACCGCAGGAACGGCGTTTATCATGTGGCTTGGCGAGCAGATAACGGAGCGCGGCATAGGAAACGGCATATCGCTCATAATCTTTGCGGGCATTGTCTCCAGGTTCCCATCCGCCATAACAACCACATACAGGCTGCTGCAGGCGAAAGAGCTTTCGCTATTCTTCTTGATCTTCCTGCTTGCGGTGGTCATTTTCGTGATCGGCTTTATCATCTACATTGAAAGAGGGCAGCGAAAAATACCGGTGCAGTATGCAAAAAGGATCGTCGGCAGAAAGATGTATGGCGGACAGAGCACGCACCTGCCTCTTAAAATAAATACCTCCGGCGTTATTCCCCCGATATTTGCCTCATCCATAATAATGTTTCCGGCCACGGTGGCCGGTTTCATACAGATACCCTGGGTGCAGAGCATTGCGAGGGAACTCGCTCCCGGCTCCATCTTCTACACGGTGCTTTACATAAGCATGATCATCTTTTTCGCCTTTTTTTATACGGCGGTGGTCTTTAACCCCGTGGATGTCGCCGATAACCTTAAAAAATACGGCGGCTTCATTCCCGGCATAAGACCAGGCCAGAGGACCTCCGACTACATCTACAAGGTGCTCTCCAGGCTTACCTTTGTAGGCGGGCTTTATTTGTCGGCCGTATGTATTCTGCCCCAGATATTGATGCAGAGGTTCCATGTGCCTTTCTACTTCGGCGGCACGTCGCTTCTTATCGTGGTTGGTGTTGCCCTGGATACGATCTCGCAAATAGAATCCCACCTGGTCACCCGCTCCTATGAGGGTTTCCTTAAACGGAGCCGGGTCAAAAGCAGGCGCGGCTGATTGTGTTTTAAATTGGGGATAGACCCCGTTACTGTAAGTATTTACTTTTGCACTTTTTTTTTACTCAGGTTCTTTGAATTCAAGAGAAATACACGTCCGTGATCCTCATAAAAGGAGCTGACGAGATAGCATTGATGTCCGAGGCCGGCCGGATAGTGGCCGAGGCGCTCGAGGCCATTCGGACGAGCGTTGTCCCTGGCATCACCACCGGTGAACTCGATAGGCTTGCGTACCACCTTATAATAAAAAAAGGGGGGGAACCGGCATTCAAGGGCTACCGGGGATATCCTGCCAGCATATGCAGCTCTGTAAATGAGCAGGTCGTCCACGGGATACCATCGGGCCGGAAACTGAAGCAGGGCGACATTGTCAGTATCGATCTGGGCGTGAAATACAGGGATTATTACGGCGACGCGGCCCTTACCTGTGCCGTGGGTGAGGCAAACCAAGCCGCAAAGGACTTGATGCGCGCCACGGAAGAGGCGCTCTGGCTGGGAATAGGTCAGGCGGTGCCGGGCAACAGGGTGTCAGATATTTCGCACGCCGTGCAGAAGCATGCTGAGGCAAAGGGGTTTTCGGTAGTGCGCAGCTTTGTGGGCCACGGGATCGGCAGATCGCTTCACGAGGAGCCGCAGGTGCCCAATTTCGGGCCGCCCGGAAAGGGGCCGCGGCTGGTTAAGGGTATGGCCCTGGCGATAGAGCCCATGGTGAACGCCGGGAACTGGCAAGTAAAGGTGCTCGATGACGGGTGGACGGCGGTAACGATCGACGGCAGACTGTCGGCACATTATGAACATACGGTGATTATTACCGATGGGGAGCCGCTAGTCTTGACTAAACTCCCGTAAATCGGGTAAAATACGTATTTGCGGAAAGCCGGATATTAAATCAGGCCAAAAGCTGAAGCGGGGGGCAATGCCGAAGGAAGAAAATATAGAAGTGCAGGGGACGGTGCTTGAGACCCTTCCCAACGCCACTTTCAGGGTGGAGCTTGAAAGCGGGCAGGTGGTGCTGGCATACGTTTCCGGCAAGATGAGGATGCATTTCATAAAGATACTGCCCGGCGACAAGGTGCTGGTTGAGCTTTCTCCTTATGACCTAACGAGGGGAAGGATCACGTACAGGTTTAAATAAAGCGTGCGGGTTTAAATAGTTTTTGTTTGTTGAATTTTTTTTGAAATTTTGAATTTTTCCAGTTTTTAAATAGCGGAAGGAGTTTTTGTAACCATGAAAGTGCGGTCTTCAGTCAAGGCGATTTGCCAGAAATGCAAGGTCATAAGAAGGAAAGGTGTCGTGAGGGTCATCTGTGAGAACCCCAGGCACAAGCAGAGGCAGGGATAAGAGATGGCAAGAATAGCCGGAGTCGATTTACCGAAGGGCGAGAGGGTAGAGATAGGGCTCACGCGGATTTTTGGAATAGGCCGCACTACCTCGAAAGAGATACTGTCCCAAACCGGGGTGGACCCCAATATCAGGGTCAAGGACCTGAAGGACGATGACATCGTCAAGATCAGGGCGGTCATCGAAAGGGAACACAAGGTAGAGGGTGACCTGAGGCGCGAAGTCGCAATGAACGTAAAACGCCTTCAGGATATCGGCAGTTACAGGGGTTCGAGGCACAGGCTGGGATTGCCCCTCAGAGGTCAGAGGACAAAAACCAACGCAAGAACAAGAAAAGGTCCCCGCAAATCTATAGCGGGCAAGAAGAAGTAAGGGGGCTGTAAACCGGATGGCACAGAGGAAAAGGGCAAGCAAAAAGGAAAGAAAGAACATTCCGTACGGGGCCGCGCACATTCAGGCAAGTTTTAATAATACTATTGTTACCATAACAGACCCCAACGGCGGCGTGCTGTCATGGTCGAGCGCGGGGAGCCTGGGGTTCAAGGGATCGAGAAAAGGCACGCTTTACGCTGCCCAGATGGCAGCCGAGGCGGCGGCCAAGCGGGTGATCGAGTACGGCATGAAACAGATAGATGTTTACGTGAAGGGCCCCGGCGCTGGACGCGAGGCGGCCATAAGGGCACTGCAGGCTGCTGGTCTTGAGGTCAACCTGATAAAGGATGTGACCCCTGTGCCGCACAACGGCTGCAGGCCGCCAAAACGCAGGAGGGTCTGATGGCCAGATATACTGAAGCTGATTGCAGAATATGCCGCAGGGCAGGTGAAAAGCTGTTCCTGAAGAGTGACAGGTGCTTTACGGAAAAATGCTCCGTTGAAAGAAGGAAGTACCCGGCGGGCCAGCATGGACAGAGGAGAAGCAAGCTCTCCGATTACGGTTTCCAGCTCAGGGAGAAGCAGAAGGTGAAAAACATTTATGGCCTTCTGGAAAAACAGTTCAGGCGTTATTTCGAGATGGCATCGAAAAAGACGGGGGCAACCGGCGAAACCCTCCTTCAGCTGCTTGAGCGCAGGCTCGACAATGTTGTATTCCGCATGGGATTTGCGAGCAACAGGTCGCAGGCCAGGCAGTTCATAGGTCATGGGTTTTTCAAGGTGAACGGCACGCGGGTGAACATCCCTTCCTTCCAGATAAGGCCGGGAGATACGGTCGAAGTGGTCGACGCCAAGAAGACGCATGCATATATAGAGGAAAACCTTGCAAAAGCGGAGCACAGGGGTCTGCCTTCGTGGATGGACATAACCCCGGATACACGTTCAGGGAAGGTCACCCATATCCCGTCCAGGGAAGAGATTCCGCTTGATGTGCAGGAGCAGCTCGTAGTGGAGCTGTACTCGAAGTAAAAGAAGTAAAAAAAGAAAAATATCCCGGTCTTTTTCCGGGGATTTTTCTTTCTTGAAAATAGAATAGAAAGTATCCACAGATTAGAAGATAAAATTCGGGGCATAGAAGAGGAGGCCTTATGGATCTGAAAAAAAAGGGGTATAAATTGCCGGAAAAGATA